>NZ_JBSQYS010000026.1:0-61861 GCF_055140945.1 Sunxiuqinia sp. | reverse complement strand
TCCGGGCTTTAGCCCATAACTCCATCTTGTTGAATATCAACTATTCTATTTTTATTCGTTTCTGGCATCACCCAAGTTTTAATTTTTCCCGGACAGCAGTGATTTTTAATTATTAAATTAATAGCACCTGATCAGACCAATGGATAAATTTCTGAATAAATATCGCATTCCATCAGCCCGCCTGCAAAATTGGGATTACGGTTCGAATGCTGCCTATTTTGTAAGCATATGCACCGGCAACCGGGCCTGTTATTTCGGACATGTGGCGGATGGGAAAATGGTTTTGTCGGAAACAGGCGATATTGCGCGACAATATTGGCTGGCTATTCCCGACCATTTTTCATTTGTTGAATTAGGGGCCTTTGTTGTCATGCCCAACCATATACACGGCCTGTTGATTTTCAATAAATCTGGAAACGATCAAACATACGATCATAAAAATGCCCCTGTTCATGCCACCAACGGTATTGATGATGGCATGAACGTTGGCGATGACGGCATCGTAGAGACGCCCGAATCGGGCGTCTCTACCACCGCATCCCCCGCCCAGACCGCCGCCGCATCGGAAAAATGGAAACCGGCAACATTGGGGGTAATTATCAATCAATACAAACGGGTCGTCACCATCAATGCCCGTAAAATCGATGCCGATTTTGCCTGGCAATCCCGGTTTCACGATCACATCATCCGCAACCCCGAATCGTTCCAACGAATTTCAAATTACATTCGGACCAATCCGGCAAACTGGCCGAACGATCAATTTAATTCGTTCAACCAAAATCCTGAACACAGGTAGAAACGGGTGGTGGGGTTTCCAAACTGCTACGCGAGCGTTGACCCAATCTTCCAATAGAGAAGAGATGAGTCAGAGCAATCCGAAAGGATTGAGATGAACTCCGGAGTGAGTCAAAACGCATACCCGTCAAACTCCTTCACCGCCATACCATTTTCTCCCGAAAAGCTGACCTCCACATAACTGATGTATTCCTTCCCGGTTTCATCGGTACTTTCCGCCGAACGGCAAAAAAAAGGAAAGCGTCATTCTGAATTTATTTCAGGATCTACAACTTACTGCTAATCCTCCACTTCACGATTCCGAAACAAGTTCGGAATGACGGGAAAAATACATTGAATTTGAGTGAGCAGATAGCCAATAGTACCTTAAATGGGTTTGGTAATATTTATAAAATTGGGCTTGATGAACCTGAAACGTTCGATTGAAAAACCTGCACAATAAACAGGGCTTTAAGCGGCGCGTGGTGCCAAAACTTAAGGTGAAACCTTCGGCAACGATTCGAAACTTCCGGTTGCAGGTAGTTAACGATGTCGGATATTATTGCTAAGTTTAGGACATCCTTTCTGAATAATGAAACGAAAACTTAATGATCATGAAAACGGTATCAACATTTGATTTATATCTGTGGAATTTATTTGTACCCAAATTAAGCGAAGAGAGTTTTAAAAATCGACTGGTCTGCTTGCTTGCGGTTTCTTATATATCGGTCTATAAATTACCGAGAAAGTGTATCCTGAATTATTTCAAAGGTAAGGGTAGCGACATGGTCATTGATTCTGATGAGGTGATCATGAACAACCAGGAGGTTTTAAATCAATTAACGGAAGCAATCGCTTCATCCAAGCGTAACGGATCAACAGCGGGTTCTCTTCGTATCTGCCAGACCGATATTCACAAGCCCAATTACAAGTATTCGATTGGTTCATTTACGATTAATTATTTGATACATGATGAATCGATTGAAATAACAATAAAATCAGGGTATCATTTCCAACTTAATCCCGACCGGCTCACCAGGCATTTACACAGTTGGTTCTATTCACTCACAATAAAAGGGCATGCTGAAAGCTTTGAGATTAAGGGTAATCCATGGACCACATCCTTCCCGGAATTGCTTGCTGTTAAAATGAAGAAGAAAGCTGAAAGACAGCCTAAACTTGCTTTATTGATTTGATTGCTAAGAAAATATGGAGAACCTGAATCGTTCTTTCTGGATCTTGTAATCGATAGAAACAGAATCCTCTGCTCCCGGGCTATTTTATCACGTGGAGAGTAGGAGCAAGGGTTTCACGGTAAACGGTGAAATGGTGGGGCAGCAGGGGAGATAACAGCATATTACAATAAAGAAATAGATTGACCCGAAAGATCGTGGCGTACGCGAACACATAAAAAACACTAAAATGGCAAGACCAAGATCAAAAAGTGACTTACTTGAAGCAGCAAACACAAATTATGAAAAGCTTTGGAAAGTGATTGATTCGATGACCGAACAGGAACTGAATAAGGATTTTGATTTTTCTGACGATTTAAAGAAAAAAGAAGCTCACTGGAAACGAGACAAGAACCTCAGGGATGTTTTCATTCACCTCTACGAATGGCACCAATTAAAAAATTACGTGCGCATCTGAATAAAATTCAAAAAAAATAAATAATTCCGTTCACGCGCAAGGTCATGGTGTACTGAGTAAACGGAAAAGACTTCCACGGCATCCGATGAAATGGTACGGCGGAGAGGCGCAGCTTCACCTTCAATCTGCAAGCTCACTTTTATCGGACTGAGAACAGAGACCAAATGCTGATGTCTGACAAACCTCCGGACACGTGCAGCAGTCTGCCTCTCAGCTGATCGAATGCACTAGCGGGGAATGAATTGATCCGAAGTTAAAACACCGTATCGGACGACTCAAAAACGGATGGCCGAAATTGCTTAATTGGCTCGGAAAGAGATCATGCCCATGCAGCTTTTAAAGTAGGGTGCGCATTTCTCGAATTTTGGATTGCGAAATATCTTCACTAATTTATAGTGCTTCAACGGGATGTTTAAACCCATTTTCATGCATTGATTGCTGTTTCAAGAGAGCAGAGAGTCGTAATTTAAATTGATAACCTATGATTTTAAAAACAACTTTTAAACTCCGTTACCAACTATTACTAATCCTGTCCTTTTTTATGGTGAGCTGTTCGCAGGAACAGAAAAACGATAAAACCAGATCAAAGTCTAATCCAATAGAATGGGATTTAAAGGAAATCAAAGAGGCCGGCAAATTGAGAGCCTTAACAGTTTATAGTAGCACGACCTATTTTCTCTATCGGGGGCGCCCCATGGGTTACGAATATGAATTACTGGAACGATTTGCCGAATATTTAGACGTTTCGCTTGAACTGATTGTGGTTAAAAATATGGACGAGTTATTCGAAAAACTCAATGCCGGCGAGGGCGATCTGGTAGCGCATGGATTAACCATTACCTCCCTTCGAAAAAAAGAAGTCTCTTTCACCGATTATTTATATCTGACCAAACAGGTGCTCGTGCAAAAAAAACCGGACAATTGGCGAACCATGCACTGGAATAAATTAGAAAACGCCTTGATTGAGGATCCGATGGAACTTTTAAACGATACCGTTTCAATCCGACGTAATTCATCATATAGCGAAAGAATTGTGAATCTATCGGAGGAGCTTGGCGGACAAATATACGTTGATACTCTTTCGGGAGAAATGGCGACCGACGAAATCATAAAAGAAGTGGCCCGGGGAGATATTGAATACACCATTGCAGATCAGAACATCGCCAGCATCATGGCTTCGTATTACCCCATTTTAGATATTGATGTTCCGGTTAGCTTTTCGCAGAGAATAAGTTGGGCAACGCGCCACAACTCACCTAATTTACTGAAAGCCACAAATGAGTGGTTGAAGGAACTGAAAAAGGAAGTGGATTATAACGTGATTTACAACAAGTATTTCAAAAACAGCAGGGATTTTCGACGACGCGTTAAAAGTGATTTTTATAGTTTGAATAATCAGGAAATAAGTCCGTATGACGACTTGATAAAAACGTATTCTAATGAACTAAATTGGGATTGGCGATTGGTCACCTCGCTGATCTACCAGGAATCTAAATTTAATCCGAATAACAGCTCCTGGGCCGATGCAGCAGGGTTGATGCAGCTCATGCCGGCTACGGCAGAGGAACTAGGTGTTACCGATAGAACCGACCCGGAGCAAAGTATAAAAGGGGGCACAACCTACTTAAAACAAATTAGGGAGAATTTTGAAAGCCTGGAAGACTCTATCCAGAAGATTAAATTCACGATGGCAGCTTATAATTGTGGTCTGTATCACGTGATCGATGCCCAGAGCCTTGCTGAAAAACGAGGACTGGATCCTGATGTTTGGGATGAGAATGTTGAGGATATGATTTTGGAATTAAGCGTACCCAAAAATTATAACGATCCGGTTGTAAACTACGGTTATGTTCGCGGTATAGAACCGTACAACTATGTACGTCAAATTTTCGAACGCTACCAACACTACACTCAGTTTATCGACGAATGATCATTTAAGTAGTGCGAATAATTTAGTGTCATGTTTCGAGTCTTTAACAATTTGTGATAGAAGCGAAACCGAAAATATCAAATAGGTCCGTGACCTTCTATAATTGTAATGTTTTATGACATATTGCTCAATGAGTTTTTCTTGCAGTATTGGTTATTGAAGGAGTTGATTCATGCCGAAAAAATACCGATATTGATATCGTGACTATAGCTATTGAAACACCGGAATTAAACGGGTATGAGGCTATCCGGAAAATCTGGGAATTCAATAAAGGGTTGATAGTCATTGTGTAATCGGCCTATGCCATGGTAGGCAACCGTGCAAGTTCAATAAAGGCCGGATGTAACGATTACATTGCTAAACCGATAGAAAAGGACAGATTATTGGAAAAAATCAGGACCCATCTAAAAACAGAATCATGAATGTACATGACAAAAAACCGGATGCCGCAAAACCAGTTAAGAGTCTAAACTATAAAATCATTGTTGTTGAAGGCGATGAAGGATTGAATCGCTTAATTCAGAAAACGCTTCAAAAAGAAGGTTATAAAACCGACTGCGCAAAGACTGGACAAGAAGCATTGGATAAATCCAGTGGTGACGAAAATGAGATCCTGTTGATCGATTACAAATTGCCGGATATGACAGGCAGCCAATTAACAAAACAATTAACCCAAAAATACCATAAAATACCCCCGGTAATTGTACTTACAGGTTTTGGTAATGAGAAAATTGCCATTGAAATGATGAAGGAGGGTGTTTGGGACTATATGGTGAAAGAATCTGATTTTATAGACATTTTACCACAGAAAATAAAACACCTATGCGCCGACATTGATAAAAACAAAAAACTTGAAAAGGCAGAAGAAGATTTGCGCAAAAATCTGGAGGTTTTAAACGATACCGGTGAAATGGCGCGCGTTGGTGGCTGGGAAGTTAATTTGGAAGACAACACGGTTTACTGGACACAAAGCACGAAAAAGATACATGAAGTTCCTGAAGATTATTTACCAACACTCGAGGAAGCGATTAATTTCTTTCCGGGAGAATCAAAAACACGGATGGGAAAAGCAATCGATAAAGCCATTCAAGAAGGAAGCCAATATGAAATAGAGTCACAATTTGTAACTGCAAAAGGCAATACATTGTGGGTACATGCCATTGGTAAACCTGAACTAAAAGAGGGTAAATGTGTGCGTTTACATGGTACTTTTCAGGATATTACTGAACGGAAAAAAGCGGAAGAACAATTGAAGGCACTCAATCAACAGTTACTGGCAAACGAACACGAATTACAAGCCTCCAATCAGCAATTGTCAGCAGGAGAACAGCAAGTTCTGGCGGCAAATCAACAGTTAATAGCAAGCGAACAACAACTTAGAGCCGCTAACCAACAATTAAAGGCAAGCGAAGAGCAATTGAAGGCAGCAAATCAGCGATTGTTAGCTAACGAAAAGGAGCTTGTAAAAAGTAAAGAAACAGCAGAGCTGTATTTAAACATTTCCGCAGAAATCATGATGACCTTTGATGAAAAGGGTAAAATTACTTTACTGAACGGAAGCGGTCATCACATGCTGGGATACGACAATCATGAATTAATAGGGAAAAATTGGTTTGAGACTTGTATACCCCGAGAAATATCTAAAAAACTAAGAAAAGAATTCCAAAAGTTCATGAATGGTGAAGCAGAAGAGATGTCTTATTATCAAAATCAGGTTATCACCAAATCCGGAGAATTTAGAACCATTCGCTGGTATAATCATATTATAAAAAATGATGATGGGAAAATTACAGGTTTATTAAGTTCTGGTGAAGATATTACGGAAAGAATAAAAGCAGAGGAAGAATTGAAGAAGAGTGAACAGTTCTCAAGAAGTATAATCAGTTCTATGCCCAATGGATTTTCCATCCTGGATGCAAAGGGAGTTCATCTCGATGTAAATAAATCATTCTGCGAAATGACGGGTTTTTCCAAAAGGGAATTGGTAGGGACCAAACCGCCGCACCCTTACTGGCCCGAAGAGGAATATGAGAACATAAATAGGGCATTTGAAAAGAGTGTTCAAGGAAAAGCCGGAGAATTGGAGTTGGTATTTAAGAAGAAAAACGGCGAACGTTTCCCCGTGATTGTAAGCCCGTCGCAGTTGGTGGACGACAAAGGAAACGTAATCAGCAATTTTGCAACGATTAAGGATATAACCGAATGGAAAAAAGTCCAGAGCGAAATAATAAAGGCGAAGAGAAACGCAGAAATTAGTGAGGAAAGATTCCGAAAATCTCAGGAGGTCGGTCATATTGGAAGCTGGGAATTTAACCTGATAACAAATGAATTCTGGGGTTCAGATGAAAGCAAACGTATTTATAAGCTGGATTTGGATGAAGAAGAATTTTCGGCAGAAGAAGTGATGAAAATTGTTGCTGAGAAAGACAGAGAAAAAGTCAATCAGGCAATGATTGATCTGGTGAATAAAAATAAACCATATGATATCGTATTTGAAATAACTCCCAAAAATACTTCTGAAAAAAAGATAATCCGTTCTATCGCGGAAGTTCAAAGAGACAAAGATGGCAATCCGGCTAAAGTTACCGGAATATTGCATGATATCACCGAACAAAAACTGGCTGAACAAAAAATTAAAAACAGTGAATCCTTCTTAAAAGCAATTTTTGATAACAGCCTGAACGCGATAATCGTTTCAGACGATCAGGGAAACTATATGATTTGTAATAATGCTGCAGCTGAATTATTGGGATACTCAAAAGAGAAACTTCTGAAAATGAATGTGGCCGATTTGCAAACGATCGAAGAAAAAGGAGCATCCAGAAAGTACAAAGAATATATAGATAAAAACAAAGATAGAGGAGAATTTGAATTTATAACCCCTAATGGTGACATAAAGACTGCACTTTATGCCGCAATTCGAATAAAAAAAGATTTTAACCTCAGTATTTTATCTGATATAACGGATCGTAAGCAGGTTGAAATTGAGTTAATAGAAGCCAAAGAAAAAGCCGAAGAAAGCGACCGCCTAAAATCAGCATTTTTGGCTAATATGAGTCATGAAATACGTACACCCATGAATGGTATTCTGGGGTTTACAAGCCTACTGAAAAATCCCAAACTGACTGGTAAGCAGCAAGAAAGATTCATCGACATTATTGAAAAAAGCGGCGACCGCATGTTAACCACCATTAACGACATCATCGATATCTCTAAAATTGAATCGGGGCAAGTTGATATTAAAATTTCTAATATCAATTTGAATAATCAATTGGATGAGCTTTTTGCATTTTTCCAGCCTGAGACGACGAAGAAAAACATCAAACTTTCCATTACAAACCGGCTTCCCGATCAACAGGCCTCTGTTAATTCGGATAAAGAAAAACTAAATTCAATACTCGTAAATTTTATCAAGAATGCCATAAAATACACCCGTGGCGGCAGTATTGAATTTGGCTATTCGATCAATAAAAAAGCCAACAATAAAGAACTCGAGTTTTATGTGAAGGATACAGGCATCGGAATTCCAACCGAAAGACAAGAAGCCGTATTTAATCGTTTTGTGCAAGCTGATATTCATGACAAGCAGGTTTATGAGGGCTCCGGGTTGGGACTGGCCATTTCGAAAGCCTATGTGGAAATGTTAGGTGGACAAATTTGGGTGGAAAGCGAGGAAGGAGTTGGTTCTCAATTTTACTTTACAATTCCTTACAAAACAAACACAAAAGAAATACATGAAAAGAACGCAGAGGATTTGAATCAACCGCAGTCAATTGAAAACGAATTAAAAATATTGATTGCCGAAGATGATGAAACTGCCATAACTTATTTAAGTATCATACTTAAAGAATATGCGAAAGAAATGCTGGTTGCAAAAACGGGGATTGAAGCCGTAGAAATGTGCCGTAATAATCCGGAACTAGACATCGTTCTAATGGATATTAAAATGCCTGGCATAGATGGATACGAGGCAACACGACGAATACGTGAATTCAATAAAGACATATTTATCTTAGCGCAAACAGCCTACGCACAATCGGAGGATCGAGAAAAGGCAATCGAAGCTGGATGCGATGAGTATATTTCGAAGCCCATAAACCAAACAAAATTGGTGGAAATTATATCAAATCGCTTCTGATCTTAAAAAAACGGCCACAGATATTTCTCTACTTAATTGGGAGTTCAAATGGCAATTAATCCGAACCGCTCGCGACGATTTTCAATCGTTGTTCAATTTGTTGGGAACACGAAATTTAGTTTACAATAAAGCGGAATGATTGAAACTAAAACTTCGAAAGTGGTAAGATAAATTAGAAACTCCGGGTTTGAAACTCTATCAAATAAACTTCTCGCGTTTTTGCAGGTTAAACAGTCCATACAGCACAAATACCAATGCCCCAACGACCAGAAAAATTCGGTTCTTCAGCGCAATACCCTCCCACATCACTTCATTCATATTGCGAGGAACATTGAATGGATTGAGGAAAACATTCCAAAATGTTCGTTCCAGAGCGTCGGCAAAAACAAGAAAGATTACACCAAAAATCACCATCACCACCGCTGTTCCATTCCCATTTTTTATGATGGTTGAAAACATAAATGCCATGCTTCCTAAAAAGAAAACCGGAAACATCAGCTGCGAGCTCATCTCCAATAAATCAACACGGGCTAAGAAGATAGAACTAACACCGGCAAAACCAAGCAACAAGAAAAAAACCAACACAAAGACCAGGATCAACCGCACCAGCCAAACCTTATAGCGGTAGTCAGGAATTCCAAAGAGGATTTCCAGAATCCCGGCATCTAAATCATTTTGGATGCCAAAAGTCATGGGATAAAAAATAAGCAGAATGGCCGGAAAGGTAAGTGCGCCGTACACAAATTCTTCGTCAGGCAATTCACCATTCCACACAGCCATGATGGAAATAAATACATAAAATGCAAAGGCTGATAGCAAGAACCAGATAAAACGGCCACCAAAAATAATCCGGAAATTGTATTGGATCATCTTGCCAATCAGGTTCATCGTATTTCTAAGTTTGAGTGTGTTCATGTTTTTTTAAAACCATAAATTAAAACTAATTGATCAAGTCATCCTGAACTTGTTTCAGGGTTTACTTTTTAATAGCTGGCGGATTTCGAAACAAGTTCGGAATGATTTCTTTCACATCGGATGTCAACCAGCCTTCTATTACTTCAAGTCTTTAATCAAGCACAAATAAGCATCTTCCAGTACCGGCTTGGCCTCTACAGCATCATCGGCTGGTTTCTCATGGCTCAACAGGCGTACCCTTATATTTTCGCCTACCCGCATGTGGTGTGTTACCATTTGCTTGTTAGGCATCTTATCAAATTCAGCAGCCGGCACATCGTATTGCCAAACCAGATTCTCGGCCAGGTTCACCATTTCTATTGGCGTACCATGATATTTTACTTGACCCCGGTTGATTACGGCCACCTGATTACACGAGCTTGAAATATCCTCAATAATATGGGTTGAAAAAATAACAATCCGCTCGCGGCTCAACTCCACCAACAGGTTTCGGAAACGGATACGCTCACGCGGATCTAACCCGGCAGTTGGTTCATCCACCACTAAAATTTTAGGCAGATGAAGCAGGATTTGTGCAATCCCAATTCGTTGTTTCATACCACCGGAGAATGAGCCAATCTTATCGCCTCGCTTTTCCCACATATGAACCGCTTTCAGCACATATTCGATTCGTTCATTTCGCTGTTTGGCATCGGTTAGTCCTTTCAGCAGAGCCTGATAATCCAGGAACTCCTGAGCAGGCATATTTTCATAGGTTCCAAACTCTTGCGGCAAATAGCCAATCAATCCCTGTAGCTCTTCGCGCTTTTCTTGCGTATCAATACCATTGATCCAGACCTTGCCGTAACTTTGCTCAAAAATTCCGCAAATAATCCGCATCATGGTTGATTTGCCGGCTCCATTGGGTCCAAGTAGTCCAAACATTCCAGTTCCAATTTCCAGCGAAACCCCATTGAGCGCCTTAAAAGGAACCCGACGTTTTCCAATCACCGGAATTTGTTTTACCAACCGAAAAATCCCCCGTCGCAGCGAACCAAAACGGCCGGTGATCCGCTCAATATTTATTTTTTCTTCGTAAAGCCGTTTGGCTGTAACTGAAATTAGTAAGACCAAATACCACAGTGCTCCAAATGCGATTACCAGTCCAATAACATCTGTTTTTGCCCAGAGGATAACCAATCCAACTAAAGGCAACAACCAATATAGAAACAGCTTGCCTAATTTATTAATCCGCATGAAAGCCGTTCGGTTTGTTTCCTGATGCCGATGGTTTAAATAAATGGTAATCGGTTTCCAGATCTGGTTCAGGTATAAGTAAATGATTATCATCATGAAGCTAATCCAGAAAGCGGCATCTAAGTAGAAAAAGGTAAAATAGATCATAAAACCCAACAGAGGCAATTGCCAGATCAGCTGATCAAACTCCCGAATGGAGCGGAATTCTTTTTCCAAGCCGGCTCGTCGGCGGATGTTGAGGCCACCGGCCCACTCGCGGGCAAAGCGGCTAGGGCGGTCGTATATTTTCACCAGATTTTGAATGACGATATGCACTTTTTCGTCTGGTGCGATGAGTTGAGCACTTGCTTTCTTTAAACTATTCAGCACAAACCATGTGGTGCCGGGAATTAAAACAACTGCCAAAACCGTATCAACCAGTTGCCAGGTTAAGGAATCCACGTCATAGTAAATCAGGAATAAAACACCTGTTATGGCGATCAGTTGCAAGGCTTTCAGTTTCCAATCCAACTGGTGGAACCACTCCAAAGCACTTTCCAATCCCGAATAAAACGTTGGAATAAAAATCAGGGTCAGCACGGTGCTTAATGCCAAACCGCCAATCACAATGATGGCAAATGGTGCGCCAATCACACTCACGTATTCGGCTTGACCCAAGGCTAGTGGAACCATTGCAACAATGGTAGTAATGGCTGTAATCAGGATTGGGCGAACCCGCGACAATCCAGCGGTCATTAACGCCCGGGAACGGCGATATCCTCGCTTGCGCAAGATATTGCTGTAATCAATCAGAATGATCCCATTGTTAACCACAACACCCAATAAGATCAGGAAGCCGATCATCGTATTGGCATTAAACAAACTGTTGCCGGTAATAATCAACGCCAATAGCGAACCGATTGCCGCAAGCGGAATGGAGAACAACAACACAAAGGGCGTTGCAAATGATTCGAACACCGATGCCAGAATCATGAAAATTAAAATGATGGCAGCCAAGATTAAAAACTTAAATTCGCCAAGATCGTCCTCTTCGTGAATCACTTCAGCGGCCACCCCTGAAGGGAAGTTGTAATTGGCAATCAGCGCATCGATTTCGTAGCGATAAGATTCCAGCAAGTCATTCGATTGCTGAGCTTCATTAATCAGGCTATAGGTAATTTCGATTTGCTTTTCCTGGTTCACCCGGTTGATTCCGGCCAAGCCCCGAGCGTAAACCAACTGAGTAAACTCCTGCAAATCGTGCAGGCCTCCCGAGGCATCGCTCACCTGCAAAACTTTCAAATCATCCATGGTACGCATATCTTCTTCCAGTGGATCTTCTTCGCCTTGCTTGATAATTATTTCGTATTCGTCTACTCCCTGGTTAAATTGTACGCCGGTAGAAATTTCGCCTGAAAAGGAATTCAGCTCACTGGCTACCTGTCCCATACTGATGTTGTATTCTGTCATCAGCAGCGGATCGAACAGCATGTGGACTTCCGGTCGGTTGTCCGACACATTCAGTCGCACACGGTTGATAAAATCCAGGTCATCCAGAAAATATTCAATGTCTTCGGCCACCGTTTGCATCATGACAAAATCCTGACCTTTCAATACAATTTTTTCTTCTTCGGAACCAATTCCCAGCATCCGTTGAAAATTGCCCATCATATTGCGGCCGCCACTAAAACCACCGCCTCCACCGCCACTTGATTGGCTTTGTTCGAAGGAGATTTCCGCTGAACCGATATTTTTTGTCAGATCATTTACGGCTGACTTTATTTCGGCAAATGATCGGCCATCAACCTCTTCATAATCTTCAACCAGCGTTAACGAAACAACTGCTTTTTCCTCTTCAATGGTACTCACCACATCCAATTTCTCGTTAACTTCTGCCAGTTTTTCTTCAATCTTAGTTACTGTTTCATCTGTTACTTCAAGACTCGAGCCCGATGGCATGGTCACATACAATTGAATTTGGTCTTCTTCAACTTCCTGCAGTGAGCTGACACTAATAGCCAAACTGGCAAAAATGGTAATGAAGAAAATAACGACAGCTCCCAAAACAGTACTTGTGGGGTAGCGCATGCACGATTTCAGCAGCAACAAGTATACTTGCACCATCCGGTTATTGGTGGTCACCTTTTCAAAGGAGATCTCTTTGCCGCGTTTTCTTTTCAGAATATAGTGGACAGCCATTGGTACCAATAACAATGCTACAACCAACGAAACCAGCAAGGTTGAAATGATGGAAATACCGACATTCTTTCCCAGCATTTCAATCATGAAATTGGTTGAAAAAACAAAGGGCAGGAACACCGTAATCGTCGTTAAGGTTGCTGCCAGGATAGAACGCCAAACTTCGGATGTCCCTTGCGTGACCGCCGAATCCGGATCTACTCCTTTTCCGGCAAGTCGATAAATATTTTCAAGTACCACAACACTATTGTCGAGCAGCATGCCAATGGCGAGTGCCATACCAACCAGTGTCAGGCTGTTCAGGGTAATATCGTAGGCATAAAAAAGGTTGAAGGCAGTGAATACTGAAATCGGAATAGCCAGGGCAATAAATGCCACAATACGCACATTTCGCAAAAACATCCACAGTACAAACACGGCCATCAATCCACCAACCAACGCCAGGTTGATGATTTGGTCGATATTGTTTTCCATGGTTTCAGCGGAGTTATCCTGAATAAACAACTCCACGTCCTTGCGGGCCAGCTTCTTATTAAGTTTTTCAACCAGCTCCTGTGTTTTATGAGATAGCTCAATCTGGTTGACCTGCGAATCGTTGATCAAACGAATGGTAATTGCGTCTTTCCCATTCACCCGGCTGTAGCTTGTTTCTTCCTTTACACCGAAACGAACTTTTGCGATATCTTTTAGCAAGATTGGTCCATCAGATACCACCAGGTTTTCCAGCTCACTAACCCGATCGTATTCGGCAGTTACATGCACAAAGTAGAGTTTATCGCTTTCTTTAAGATTGCCCACATAAGTGCGTGATTGTGAGTTTTGAGAAAGTAACGAACGAACCTGTGCCGGTGTAATATCGTATGCTTCACAGGCATCCATATCCAAAATAACCTCGATGGATTTTTCACGACCACCAAACACATTGACACCCGCAATGCCATCCAGATTCTCCAGATCAGGAGCTATTTCCTGATCAACAATATTGCGTACCCGATCGACTCCACCACTTCCGCGAGCCTGCAATTCCATAAACTGGTTGTTCATTTGTGAGAGGTCAACACGATTTACGCTAACACGCACACCGTCCGGCAAGTCACCTTGTATCTCGTTTATCTTTTCCTGTAACTTGAGGTAGGCAAAACTGAAGTCAACATCTTTCTGGTAATAAACAACGACCGTCCCCATTCGGGAGGTGATATTTGACTCCAGCGATTCGATACCTTCCAAGGTGCCAACAGCACCTTCTATAGGAATGACGACTTCATTTTCAAGATATTCGGGGTCAGCCTCCTGGTTAGATACTGCCTGAACAAACAAAAAGGGCAGCTCCGCATTAGGCAATAATTCAACGCCCAACTGTTTATAGGATACGTACCCCAAAAGGGTCAATCCAATAAACAACATGCTGATCAGGGTCTTTCTATCGATTATGAATTTCATCGTTATCTCCTCAATTATCCAATTGGTTTCGGCTCTTTTTTTAACCGGTCTCTGATGACTTCAATGGCTTCGTACATACATGGAATAACCACCAAAGTCAATATGGTTGACGTAACCAATCCTCCAATAACCGCCAAAGCCATTGGTGAACGCAGCGATGCACTTTCGCCCATTCCCAGAGTCAATGGAAATAGAGCCAGAATGGTTGTTAAACTGGTCATGATGATCGGGCGAATCCGTTGTTGCCCGGCTTGTAAAATGGCCTCCATACGTTGCATGCCTTCATTTCGAAGCTGCAAAATGCGATCGACAAAAATGATGGAGTCGTTTACCGCAATCCCGACCAGCATAATGATACCAATGTAAGCCATAATGTTAAGTGTTTTTCCTAACAGGAAGAACACCAACACAGAGCCAACCACAGCCAATGGAATGGTCAACAGGATGGTGAATGGGTGAAGCAGCGATTCAAACTGCGAAGCCAAAACCATATACACCAAAACGATGGATAATAACAAGGCAAAACTCAGGCTCGCCATGGACTCCTGTCGCTTTTCTTCTTCACCACTGATGTTTACCTTGTAATCCGGAGGAATACTCATGGGTTTGATGGCTTCTCGAATTTTGCTGACCGCTTGATCCAAGGGGACATCTTTTTCCAGTTGAGCAGATATTTTTCCAATCCGACTTTGGTTACGGCGATACACTTCTTTAGGCGATTGTCCGATTCGGATCTCAGCCAGCTCACCTACCATGAATTCCTGATTGCCAATGGTGATTCTTAATTCTTCAATTTGCGACAAGCCTTTGTCCGGTAGCTTAATGCTAATGTTCTGCATTTCTCCCTGACGCTTAACCTGACCGGCATCTTTCCCTTCTAACTGTGCTTGAATTTGCGACACGATATCACTAACACTTAGGTTATACATCCCGGCCCGCAGTCGATCTACTACGATCTCAACTTCGGGAGAACCCTCTTCCATTGATGATTCAAAATTGTACATTCCCGGTAAATCCTGAACGAAGCCCTTGACTTCTGCGGTTAACGATTCAATGACTTGCAGATCTTCGCCCTCGACTTCAATCACCACCGGAGCTTCATCGGTTCCCATAATGCTTTTCAGGGCAGTCTCATCCTGTTGGTAGCTTATTTCCATGCCTGAAATTTCACCAATCGCATGACTGATTTTTTGGATTGCCGCTGATGAAGCAATGCTGCTTTCAGGTGTTAAAATGAGTTTAATAGTGGCTGTGTTTTCACCTTCAAAAATTGCTGAAGCCGAACTGCTAATCCCACTTGATGGGCCAATATGACTATAAATGGTCTCCAGGTTTTCGCCCAACAACCCGGCAACCACTTGTTCCAGATTTTCAACGGCAGCAGTTGTTCGCTCAATCCGGGTTCCTTCCTGCATTCGAATTTCCATACTAAATTCCCGTGTCTCCGTTTTCGGCATAAATTCAGTCCCAATAAATGGAAGCAATAATGCTGATGCACCGACCAAGGCAAGAGCAAGCAGAATGACCAGCCACTTCACTTTTAATACTTTCGATAAAAAACGGCCGTAGCCTTTTACTTGTACCGAACGATTCTTAACTGTCCGCTTCTTTTTCTTATAAAACAGATCGAACAACATGGGAATTACCAAAATGGCCACGGCCAGCGAGGATACCAACGAAAAGGCTACTGTCCATGCTTGATCTTTAAACAATTCGCCCGAAGCACCGTGCAGATAAACGATAGGCAAAAATACGATGATGGTGGTAATGGTTGATGCCGTGATGGCTCCGCTAACTTGCGAGGTTCCGGTGATCGCCGCTTCGCGCACCGACATGCCCGACTCATGATTTCGGAAAATGTTTTCCATCACCACAATAGCATTATCAACCAACATACCGGCTCCCAGAGCGAGCCCTCCCAAGGTCATAATATTTAAAGTCAAGCCATTAAAATACATCAGGTTGAAGGTGGCAATAATGGAAATTGGGATGGCGATGCTAATAATTAATGTGCTTCCTACGCGGCGCAAGAAAATAAACAAGACGATAACTGCCAACAAGATACCAAGCAAAGCAGATTCCTCCACTTCGTTAATCGCATCGCTGATAAAACTTCCCTGGTTGGTTACCATCTGCAACTGGTAGCCCGGCAGTGCTTTTTCGACATCAACAATGGCTTTGTTGATTTCATCAACCGCTTTTACGGTATTGAATTTTGTTTCTTTATAAATTGAAAGCCCCAAACAACGCTTCCCGTTTAACCTAACGATGTTGTCGGGTTCCTTGTTTTGGAAACTAACTTTGGCAACTTCGCGCAAATAGATTGGGGCATAGGCTGCCTCTGTATTATCGGCCATCACCTGTTTATACCCAACGATGACGTTTTCAAAATCGTCAATATCGGTCAACAAGCTTACGCCTTTCACCACGTAACGCAATCCCATTTCCTCAATACTTCCGCCTGAGATACTCTGGTTGAAACTTCCAATCCGATTGCTGATCTCATCCATTGTCAGCTCAAAGGCATCCAAAAGGTACTCATTGGTTTCAATCAATACTTCGACGTCTTCATCACCCGAAACTTCAACTTCGGCAACCCCTTCCAGGCGAATCAACTCATTGCGGACATAGTTTTCAGCCACCTTGCGCAGCTCGTTCATATCGTCAATGGATGGATTGCTCAGTCCCAAAAGCATTACCGGCGATGTGTTTGGATCGTGCTGCGTTATATTGATCTCATCTATTTCCCGGTTTTGGGCAAATGAAGTCACTGCTTTCTGCAGATCCAGAAAAGCATCGTCCATATCCTTGTTCCAGGCATATTCCACTGTAATTTGGGCACTGCCAACTTTAGACACCGAGGAAACCTGAACAACATCTGATTGCCGGATAGCCAGAGCTTCAAGATTCTCCACAAACTGGGACTCCATTTCTTCCGGCGGACGCTCACCCGACTGCAGCTCAACAAAGAGGCGGGGGTTGTTTAAATCCGGAAACAGATCGACACCCAGCTTATCGTACGAGATGTACCCGAGCAGAACGACTCCAAGCACCATCATCAGAATAGTAACCGGGTAGTTGACCGAAAATTCGCTTAACTTCTTCACGGTATTTCCTTTCTATTTGATGATTTTTACTTTGGAACGGTCACGCAGGGTCTCAAATCCTTTTACCACGAGACGATCGTTTGTTTTTAAGCCGGAAGTGATTTCCACTTTATCCTGATCTTCATATCCCAGGGTTACTTGCTTTTGTTCCGCAGTTCCTTTTTGTACGATAAAAACAGATTTGCCACGTTGGTTCGAAACAATCACATCTTTCGGAATAACAATCACACTATCGCGTCGGTCAAGAATAATTTCAGCTTGAACAAACATTCCCGGTCGCAGCTTGAGTGCTTCATTCTCAATGCTCAACTTTCCTTTAAATGTTCGGGTCTCGGTGCTGATTGCCGGAGATAATTCGCGAACAACTCCCTGCAGCGTATCTTCGGGCAAGGTGTAATTCATAACCCTTACATCTTGGTTTTGCTCAACTTTGTTGATGTATTTTTCAGGCAAATTAACCTCCAGTTGGAGTTGTTCGTAACTCATCAGACTAACAACTGCTGTTCCGCTGGGCACTTTAGTTCCTGCGGTAAAATGTGGTAATTCGGTGATCACTCCTTTAAACGGTGCTCGAACTTTCATTTTTTCCAACTGAATTTTGGCTAGTGCATAACTATCGCGGGCATTTACAGCCGACACTTCTGCATTGCTTAATTCACTTTGGGTTACACCACCTTTATCGAAAAGCGATTTTTGCTTGGTATAAGTTTGTTCCGATATTTTCAAGTTGAGTTCCTTCGCCTCCAAGCCTATGTTATTCGTGTATTCTTCATCTTCCAGCTCCACAATTACCTGCCCTTTAGCAACCTGATCGCCCAACCGGAACGGTTTTCCTGTGCGAGGATTGGTATTTAAATAATAGCGGCCGCCCATCTCTGTCGTCAATGTAGCCTCTTGGGTTGCGGCCACTGTTCCTGTGGTATTTATCGTTTGCTCAATGAAGCTGGGTTTTAAATCCTCAACCGAAACAGGAATGGCCACTTCAGTTTCCGAGTCAGCACTTTGATTATTGCAGGCTGACAAGCCGAGCAGCGCAATAATACTGATGATATAGAAATTCGTTATTTTCATTGATTTGCGTTTTATGATGGATGGTTTTAGTTATTACTTTTCTTCATTAATTCTTCAGGAACAATACCTTGACTTTTTTCAAAATCGTAAAGGGTTTGAATTTTTAGATTCAACAGCTCTATTTTATAATCGATTAAAGATTGTGCGTAAGCCATTTTTTTCTCCGACAGCTGTGTTTGATAGAGGTTCAGATCCATGCTGGTCAGATCGCCGTTGGCATAGCGTTCCAGATTAATTTCGTAGGTTAACTGAGCATTCTTTTCGTTTTGCCTGGCAATGTCAATCTGTGTTTTTAAGTTTTGAAGCGAACGGTAAACCTGCCGAATATCAATCACGATTTGTATTTCCTGATTCTCAAGATTGAGTTCCCTCGTTTGGAGAACTGCTTCCTGTGCTTTAATTCTAGACTTTTTCTCACCCCAGTCAAACAGTGGGACATTGAATGAAAGAGACACTTGGGGATTGTTCGTTGGATTGTTGTAAACATTACCAACAACGCGGTCTTCACCGATAATTCCAACAGAAAGGTTCATCTCGCCCTTAAACTCATTCATTGCTTTTGTTTGAATCAAATCAAACTGCGAGTTTTCAATATCAATCTCTCGCTGGCGCAGTTCCATTCGGGAAGCCAACCCATAATCGATTGCCTTTTTTAGATCAACATCAACAGCATTCGCGTCGACATTGGTCATGACCGAAATTTCTTCGAAAATATCCATGCCGATGTATTGTTTAAATTGATCTTTATAATTTTCTAAACTCACCCGTTTGTTTTGCAAACCCGACTCGGCTGTTGCGTAGTTCAGTTCTGCCTGGTAGAGCTCCTCTCTCGCTGCCAATCCGGCTTCAACTTTGTTCTTGGTTATCTCGTAGCTTTTCTTGGTGTTTTCCATTTCATCCTTGGCAATGGTTAAGCTCATTTGCGCCATATACACATTGTAAAAATACTGGGTAACCAGTTTTTCCAGATTCAGTTTTTGCATGGCATAACTCAGGTTCGAGTTTTCCAAATCGAGCTGGAGTTCTTTGAGCTGAAGTTTTAGCCGATTGTAAGTAAATAAAGGTTGGGTGAGACTAAGGTATAAATTGTTGGTGAATGCCCGATCTTCCCGATTGGTTACATCGTTGATATTTTTTTGCCAACCAAACCGATTTACCAATTGCACGGTTCCATCAGTCCATAAAACAGGTTGTGAAACAGTGAAGGTTCCCGATGAACCAAATGATTCGTTGGTATACCAAGTTGATGAGAAATCATCGAACGAACGGGTTCGACTAAAATCAACCGGGTTCAAGCTGAGGGTAAACTGCGATTTTAGGGCTGCTTTTTGGGCATTGAGCGATTCTTGCGAACGTTCCAGATTTAATAGCGAAATACGGATGTCCGGGCTATTCTGCGAAGCAATATCCAGCGCATTCTCCAAGCTCAAAAGCTGCTGCCCAAAAGCCAGTGCTCCGGGAAAAGCCGTCAACAGAACAAGAATCTTAAGTTTTGTAAAAATGAGTTTCATAGGTATCAATTATTGTTTTATCAATTTAACGGCATCGGCAACTACCATTCGCGATTCCGACTGGTTTGTCAATTCAATTACTGCAGTGTCTGGTGAAAAATAGAACCCTCCAAGATGGTTCCATCCATCTTCAGCACTTTTTAATTCGACTAAGGCATCCTCATCACCATCATCGTGATGCACAATGAAGTGGTATTCGCCATCATTATTTCGACGACGACCATCTTCTTTATACACGAAGGCATAAACATCGTAATAGCCGGCATCTTTGATGGGCACATTCCAAGTCGCTATTTTATCTCCTTCGCCTGATCGGATATAATATGCTGAGCGAATGTAGGCTCCGTAAAAATCAGAGTTCGTTGTCAATGTCCAGGTACGCGGTGGTCGCCAACCTGAAAAGCCTTCATACTTGGTCGAGCTTTCTGTTTCCTGAATTAATAAACGACGAAGTAAGCTGGTTTCGGCTTCGCCTTTCACTTCAAACCCGGGATCTTCGTTATCCAAAATGATTTCGTTGTCTTCGGCTATTCGAACAGGTACATCAACTTCGACAATGCCTTCGTAGGGCACTGCTTTTTTATCTTCTTCAATATTATCTAACTGAAGTCGTATTTCTGAAGGAATATTTTTAGATGTCAGGGTGTTGATGCTCAGCCCACGTGGAGTTCCACTTAGTAAGTAACTAACCTGTTTGGTTTGATTCCCATCCAGATGAATCAATTTACTGATGGTTTCGGGAGATGCTCCCCTTCCACCAAAACGACCACCTCGTCCTCCTCCTATTCGAAAGTCAGCAGAAATAATTCCTTCCACATCCTCCGTATTGCTTACTTTAAATTTCACCATGGTTTTCAGCTGATCTCCATCCAGCACATTGACGGCATCAACATGTCCAATCAAAAAAGCCGGTAGTTTTGTGCTGCTAAACCAATCTTCCATGTATGGAATCAGGTCAATTTCAAATTCATTCTGAATGGCTTCATTAAATTCATCAATGGTTGAAACTGAAAATTTAACCTGATTGAGGTAGTTGTATAGAAAATCTTCAAAAGCTTCTTCCTGAGCTTTGGTTTTAATTATTGAAAACAGCGCCTTGCCCTTTAATTGAATAACATTGTCGACAATCAGCTTTTGCTCCGGATCATTTAAAATCTCTTCAAAACTTTGCGATAACAAGGCGAGGTTTCCCTGTTCATCTTCCGACATGCCTTGCAGGTCGCGCATCCAGCCCATGCGGGGATTATTGCTTGCCTGCTTTTTGTAGGCTTCAAAAACACGATCGGTAACCGGCCATCGTTCCGAGCTGATATAAAAAGCATAGTTGTAAAATAGCGGGAAGGCATACAGCGCGTTGTCGGTCTCTTCAACTTCCAATTCTCCTTGCGAGCGGTTAACATCGGGTCTTCCTTGTTCCTGGGTAAAAGTGGCCAGGAAGTTTTGCAATATGCGTATTTTTTTCTCCTGGGGCGTTAGGTTCTCGTCGTCGCCGCGTCCCCGGCGACGGCGCTGATTCATCCGTCCGTTGAAATCAGCTTCGTTAACCAACAAGCCTTTTTCAGGGAACAAAATCATTTCCGGTTGGATCTGCTCGCGAGTACCGGTTAAAACCCGCTCATAGGAGTAAAATTGAATAGGGACTTCAACCAGCGACAATCGCTCAAACGGATAGTACAAATCGACATCACGCTCAAAATCCTGAAGGACTTCTGTAATAACACTCGGAATGGTGTCCTTTATTTCCTCAAAGAAATCAGAAAAATAATCGTGCCCTTTGCGATAGTAAATATTGAAATCGAGTCCATCAATTTCCTGATTAATTTTTTCATAATTACCGATAGCTATTGAAATTTGTGACTGCGCATGAGAATTGGTAAACACAAATTTATGATCACCTTCTTCGACAACACCCTGTGAAATAGCTGTTAGCCCGTCATGGATGGTCACTTCTAATCGATAATCGCTAAACTGTCGGGCAGTCCATTGTTTGTTTTCTTTGCCAAAACCAACTCCGGGAATTGGATACCAATTGGCTTCGCGGGTTAATAAAACGTAGTTTGGGGTGATAAAAGCATATCGCTTATCAATCTGATACATCATGTTTCGATAAGCCTGTTGTCTGGTTTCATCGTCAATATCCAGAAAACAAGCTGCTTCGTTAATTTTACCCTGATAGGTAAAAGTCAGCTCAAGCTCTTCGCCCGGAGCAACTTGTAAATTTTTAAGCTCAACCAAACTTAACTTACGCTCAAAAGTTTGATCTTTACCTCCAATCGTAATTTGCTTCAACTCCAGTCCCGGATTCAGGCTAAAGAGTACTTTTGAATTTACCTCACTGGTCTCATTAACAGCTTGCAGTTTGGTCGTGCAGGTAATTGTCTCCCCGGTATGTTCCAATTGAATATTGTACGAAGAAATCGATAATTGCTTTACATCCAGATACTGATCATTCAGGGAAATCATTTCTTCCCGCAAATCCTGATCTTTGGTAAATGACCCGACATGGATGCTGCCAAGGAAAACGCCTCCCGCCAGAGCCAGTGTTCCAAAACCAAACGAGAAAATCCGCATAACTTCAGAATGGGATAACCGTTTTAAAAGCAGGATGGTATAAAAGATAAAAGCTATACCAAAGCAAAAATACATTCCCCGATGAACCAGAATGGTTGTGAGATTCCCAAATCCAACAAAATCAGAAAAAGTTAATGGGATGTTGAATGCCATGTAGTCGAACAGGTAATAAAACTTATCCTGAAGGTAAAACAAAGAGATTGCGACATAGCCTAATAAAACAACAAAAGTTACTGCTTGATTGCGAATCAGGGACATGATCAGAAACGAGAGTCCCATAATAAACACCAGTGTGGGAATACTAATCACCAGGAAGTAATACAGATAGGCCATTCCGTTAACTCCAGTATTTGCCGTAACCAGATTGAAAAGCAATGCGATTGCCAGAACGATCAGGTTCAACACAATAAATACGACCAGATTCCCCAGCGTTTTTCCAATCACATACTCGCCGTTGGTCATTGCACGCATGTATATTACCTCCGTTGTATCCAGCTTCTTGTCACGCTTCAAAAAGTCAGAAGCCAGGAAGATGGCAATAACAGCCTGCACGACATTCAAAAACAACAGGTTCACATACGGAATGACTGACGGTAACCCTTTTATGCTCCATTCACCTGCTCCACCATTCGATTCGATCAATACGCCAAAGTTGAAGAATGTAATAAAAAGTATTGCGAGAATAGCAAAAATGCGAAAGAACCAGCTTCGTAGAAGTGTCTTTGTTTCGTATCGGGCAATTGATCGTATATTGTGAATTGATATCATAAGTTAGTCATTAGCGATTAAACGGCAGTCCATTGGTTCAGGCGGCTTTCCATAAAATACACATAGGCATGCTCCAAATTGGGTTCAATGTTGTGTCCGTCGTAGCCATTTATTTCGTTGGCAACTACCTGAATCTCCCATCCTTCACTGGTGGGAACATTCGATATCACCGGGTATTTTTCATTGATTTCCTGATATTCCGACTCCGTTGCTTTTATCAACCAGACTTTCCCTTCGGCCTGTGCAACCAAATCGTCGGGCGAGCCGCTGTAGACCAGTTCTCCTTGATTCAACAAAGCCATGTTTTTACAGGTACTTGAAATATCGCCAACAATATGAGTCGAAAGGATGATGATGACATCGTTAGTTGAAATACTCGAAAGTAAATTTCTAAACCGGATTCGTTCTTCCGGATCCAAACCGGTGGTAGGTTCATCAACAACAATGATTTGCGGGTTATTAATCAATGCCTGGGCAATGCCTAATCGACGCTTCATTCCGCCCGAAAGCCGATTCGCTTGGCGATCCCGTGCTTCAAAAAGACCAACTTCCTCCAGCATTTTGTCCACCGCATTAGCCCGAAGCTTGCTTTTTTTTATTCCGGCTAAGCGAGCGGCATAATCCAGGAATTCGTACGTTTTTAGTTGCGAAAAAAATCGAAAATCTTGTGGTAGATACCCCAGCATTTTACGAATCTCTTTTCGATTTTTGACCAAGTCGTATTCATTGATGGTTACTTTTCCTTCACTGGGTTTCATTAAAGTAACCAAAATGCGCATCAAACTGGATTTTCCGGCTCCGTTTGGACCCAGTAAACCAAACATACCGTTCTCAATTTCAAGCTGAATATTGTTGAGCGCACGATTACCATTTGGATAAATTTTGCTTAGTTGGTCAATCGAAATTTTCACAGTTCATTTTTTAGTATAGTTCGTAGACTGTCTTTTTTGGGAAACGTTTAACTCCTTTTAGATTCTTCGGCGTAAAAAAGGTTACAGCTTCCTGCTAAAATGATAAAATCGAATTTCATTAAAGAAAATTGAATTTCCTCATTTATTAGATGAAAATGAGTAGATCATCGATTAAACTGCGTTCAAGTATCTACAAATCGCTTTTTTTGAAAGTGCCTTTGTGAAACTAATTCCACAAATTTCGATATTATTCTACATGTACCCTTATTCCGGAGGTTTCGAGGAAAACCTTTTCTAATCCTCCACAACAAAGGGATTTCCAGCGATTGTTTATACTAAAATCAGACCATGGCATGATATTCAAGACTATAATAAATGACATGCTTATTTTCATGTCAGCTTGCCGACGAAAAAATAAGCAAGTGTTTTTTTTATAAGTTGAACAAATAAAGAAAGGAAAAGAATATGTTTACGAAAAACAAAACAATGAAAATTTACACGACAATTATTGGATTTTTAATAGCAGGGGCTTTGACAGTCACGGCTCAGGAAAAGGATATGAAATACGATAAGCTGGAAACGATGCAAGATGAGATTGAGACCGACTTAGTTGGGGTTTACGAAATTGTCGCTGATTATCCGGATTTTGCATATGAGTACGTATATCACGATGGTCATTTAGACAAGGTTATGGTCACAGGAATTGATAATCCTGCAGATAAAAAAGAGGTTTCAGCATTAATATACAGCGTTCGAAGTGCCAAAGATGACATGAGAAATTACTGCAATCGTGTGGGGATTTATTATGCTCCTGAGCGAGAAGCTGAACCTAAAGTTGGGTATGACGAATTCAGAGAACGAATTCAAAAGAATTTACAATATCCTGACAATGCAGAGGATTACGGTGTAGAAGGTACCGTTTATGTAAAGTTTGTTGTAGGAAGAGATGGTGAAGTTGATTTTGTAACAGCAGATCATGCGATTGATTCGCCTTTTGAACAGCGTGTTGATAAGCTTGAACAAGAAGCCGTTGAAGCCGTTGAAGAAGTTGATGTAGAATGGGAGCCTGCAATTGCCGATGGCGATATTGTTGACTCATGGGCTGTTGTTCCGGTAACGTTTGATTTTAAGAAAAACCCGGTTTTGCCTGCATTAATCCGATAGAAAATAGGAAATAAAACAGAAGGTTGTTCTAAGAAGGGCAGCCTTTTTTATGTGTATCTTTCAGAAAATAGATCACTCACAAAAATTGAAGCCCATGGAGAAAATTTTCACCAATGATTTTTGGACTGTTTTGTCCGAAAACTTAGTTAACTGGATCGTTTCGCAATTGCCTGCGATAATTATTTTGGTTATTTTATTATTAGTCGCCTTGCGAGCGGCATCGTTTATGATCAATAAAACCAAGAAGTTATTGATCAAACGGATGGTCAATCAGACCGACGAACCCAATCTTGAAGTAGAGAAACGGCTCAATACCTTAATGGGGATTGTCAAGAAGGGGGTCGCGATATTGATTTGGGTCATTTTCGTTATGATCTTTTTGAAAAAAATAAACATTGACATTGCCCCAATTTTGGCAGGTGCCGGAATTATTGGATTGGCAATTGGTTTTGGTGCACAGGAACTGGTGCGCGATTTTATCACCGGATTCTTCATTTTACTTGAAAATCAGATTCGAACAGGCGACGTAGCTATTATCAATGGAACAGGAGGACTTGTTGAAAAAATTGAGCTTCGCACCATCACCTTGCGCGATTTATCGGGGGTCGTTCATATCTTTCAGAATGGAAAAATCAATTCGGTTTCCAATATGACCAAAGGTTGGTCGGCTATGGTGTTTGATATTGGTGTCGCTTACAAAGAAGACCTCAACAAGGTGATGAAAATTATGAAGGATGTTTCGGAAGACCTGCGTGCTGATTCAAACTTCAAATCGATGATTTTGGAACCGATGGAGATTTTTGGACTGGATAGCTTTGGCGACAGTGCGTTGGTGGTAAAAGGCCGGATTAAAACCAAACCCATCCAGCAATGGAATGTCGGTCGCGAATACCGGAAACGACTGAAAGAAGCGTTCGATGAACACCGAATTGAAATCCCATTCCCACACCGTACAATTTACTGGGGCGAAGAAATTGACCCTCTCAAGTTGACAATGGAAAAAGCAGAAGCTGATGCGAAAGCAAAATCAGCAGAGTAAAAAAAGATATCGATTCAAGCTATCTGGCAGTAAGTGAAAAAAGCTGACCAAAATACGGTGGGCTTTTTTTTACGTTCTCTATTTTGCTTTTTTTGTTGAAATAGGAAGGAGTTCAAATTAAGAATATCCACGGTAGCGATTTTTCTAATTAACGTTGATTGAAACCTCCCATCGTTTTTGTTAACTTCGGGGCAAACGCAAAAAAACGACGATTATGAATACCACAAAAATAGCAATCATTACAGGAGCCAGCCGAGGAATTGGAAGAGCTTGTGCCATAGGGCTCGCAAAAATGGGCTACCATTGCCTGCTGATTTCCCGCACCCAACAGCAGCTGGAAGAGCTTGCTGAAGAAATTCAGGAAAATGGAGGACAGTCGAGTTTATTTGCTGTTGACTTGACTAAAGAAAACGAGCTGGAAGATTGCATTCAAAAAATCAGGAAACACTACGGTCGCATTGATGTCTTGGTAAATAATGCCGGCATGTACATTGGCGGAAACCTTCAAATGGACGCTGATGAATTCAGAAAACAGCTGGAGCTAAACCTCACTGCTAACTTTAGTTTATTGAAAGCTTTCGTTCCGGTGATGAAGGAACAAAAATCGGGTGCCATTTTTAATATCGCCTCGCGAGCAGGGAAAATTGGTTTTGCCAATAGCGGAGCTTACTCAGCTTCTAAATTTGGATTGGTTGGTTTAAACGAATCACTTTATCGGGAGTTGGCTGAATATGGCATTTCTGTAACAGCCATTTGCCCGGGCTATGTGGCAACCGAAATGGCCACGCTGGCTGGCACTCCATTAACTGACGAAGAAATGATTCAACCTGAAGATATTTTCTTAACGATTGAGTATTTGCTGAAACTCGCTCCCAATACAAGAGTCAAGGAAATCATCATCGAAGCCAAAGGAAGTATTTCGTAAAAATTAGTCGGGTTGATAGCCCGATTGATTCAAAATGCTGAGGTAGTCTTGGTTTTCCATCAGTTGCTTTAGCGTAACCTCCGGATTATTTTTCATATACGAACGTACAATCTGCCAGCCTAACCAAGCTCCAACCCGGCCCGGAGATTCGGTAGAAAAAACAGAAACGTATGGGCCATCGTCCACGTACCTTTTAATATCCATCCGGTTGGTTGAAAAGAGCAGGTTTTGTTCCGCCATGTAGTTCCACATATTGGCTTCGCTATTCTGGCAAAATTCCAACTGGTTTTCGGTAAACCCAATATTCAGGCTGTCAGTTAATTCAGGCTGCATGGCTTCGACAAAATAATACATGGAGCCTTGGTAAATCATACTTTCAATTACCTTGCTGGCTTTTAAATTGATTGGATATTCCGTCGTAGCCCAAAAATACATTGCATCCGAAACAATCTTTTGCTGGTGCATATTCCGTATTTTATATGCTGGAATTCCTAAGCGCGGGTAATAATCAAAATCGGCTCCAAGGTATTTATCCAGACTCACGCCAATTAAGGAATCAGCTAAAACAATCGATTGGTTCAAGCCACTCACACAAGTATAAATGCCGGGAACAACTTTGTTCGGAAAATAGTAACGATAATGCTTGAAGGCTTCTATAAATTCTTGTTCCAATTCATTTTTATTGATCCGTTGATCAACTTGCTCTTTCAAGTTCACAATCATCGTATCGCTTAAAAAGGACTCGAGTTGTTTGTAAAACCCGTCATCATCCGGCATTCCAACACCAATCATATGCAAGTTGAAAAGCTCAAAAAAGCGGCCATATTTTTCTTGCAGTATTGGTATTTCCTCTTCTAGACTTCCTTTCGCTTCAAACAAATCAGCCTCGTAATTTTTGTAAGTCAGATTTACTTTTACATCTGACACATCAATTTTCAGCGGATTTCGATTGCATGAAGCAAAGACAAACGCGATTAAGAATACAATCAACCAACAATTCCTAAAACAAAATTCTCTTGTTCTGAGCATAATACCGAATTATAATACACAATTAACCCCGATCTTTTAAACCGGGGTTAAATTTATAACTTATTCAGTGAATAAATATTTTATTGCCGCTAGTTATATTTTGCAATTATATTCTATTGTTTCCAGACCGAATCAACGACTCTCCATAATTCCGCTTTAACATGATCCCGGGTTTCACCAATAGCATTTATTAAGTCCATCGGGTCCTTATCAGGGTGAACTTTTTCAAATGCTCCAAACACGTCAGCTGCTCCTATCTTTGAAAAGTCTTTAAAATAATCAACTGTCACGAAATTGTACTCCATGCCCATTCCGGTTGGGTAAGTGGTCTCCCACAAAGACCAGCCAGCACGTGCTTCATTATCTATAAGTTCCTGATGCACCGGTTTCCACACATCTACTTCCTGACTGACATACTCACCTCCCATGCTGGGATTAACCTTCATTTTATTCACCTGGATATATTCATAATCTGCGGGAGCACCCTCTGGGAAAACAGCATCAATCCGTCTCAAAAGTTGTTGCTTAACCAAGTCACGACTTTCCATTGTTTCCTGAAAAGCTTTCTCCAAGTCCATGTCAGGATGAACCTTTTCCATGTCAAGCCGAAAAGTATGTTCAAGCCTGGAAGGATCATCAAAAACCGATGCGGTAACAAAATTATATTCGTCATCAGAACCGGTGTAATGGACCTGATAAAGTATCCAGCCAATTATCTCACCTTGATTAATCCGCTCCTGGTGTATCGGTTTCCAGACATTTTTTTCCAAATCAACATATTTACCTTCATCGCCGGCTTTCACTTTCATAAAATCTACGACAACAAAGAACATGGGATCATCCTGAGCTTGGCTCTGAAAAGGGCTACATGCAAAAAACAGGATCATAGTAGCGATGACAATCTTTTGTAATAACTGCTTTTGTGTTTTCATTCTGTAATTTTTTAAGTTTAACCAATCAATTCCATCAAGAAGTTACTTCTTATTTAGATTAAATAAAAACAAACATACTGCACAACATCTGATTTTGAAGCACTTATGAAAGTATGTTCATTATGTAAGCAGAGAGAAGTAAAAAGTCACTTAAGAAGGTTGCCAGGTGTGTCAGGTGTAATTATCAATAATGAGAACCTGTTAATTGCCATTTTAAAAAGATTATTCGAGATTTGCGAATACAAAAACGCTTACATTGTGCGTTTCAATAGTCAGTAAACAGAAATTTATGAAACAGCCAGGAAAAATAATTTGCTTAATTGCCGGTTTCTTAATCATCAGTCAAATCGCTTTTTCACAGCGATCAACTCGTCTTTCATTTTCAGCCAGTCCATCGGTCAATTGGTTTTCGGCGGATATTCAGGGGACTGAATCAGGCAGCGCAGCTTTGGGGATTGACTATGGTGTAAATGCTGACTTTTTCTTCGATGAAGAATCAAAATATGCCTTTGCGACCGGAATCTTGATTAATAATACCGGAGGGAATATTCGTTATTACAATAGTGTCGGCGATGTGCAGTTTGCCGGACAAACATTCCAGTCGGGAACTTCTTTTCGGTATAAACTAAAATATGTTGAAGTCCCATTGGCCGTAAAACTTCGCACAAGCCAGTTTCGTCGCTGGTCGTATTGGGGACAATTTGGGTTTTCAGGTTTAGTCAACATCCAAGCGAAAGGAGAGAGCGATGATGAAACCTTGAGAAAAAACAATATTAATGAAGAGATTAATTTATTCAACTTGGCTCTCAACATGGGAATCGGTTCTCATTTCGACCTTGGAAGCAACAACGCGATCACGCTGGGAATCATCTATAAAAATGGTTTTCTTGATGTTACTTCAAATGACCAATTTGACGATAAAACGACCTTGAATTCACTTGTATTTAAACTTGGCCTTGTTTTCTAAGAATCCAATCGTTTTTTGTTCTTTTTCAATTATTTTTGCTCTCCTAAAACGGATTCACCATGAAAATTGCATTAGCACAACTGAACTATCATATTGCTAATTTCGAAGATAATTCCAATAAAATTATTGAAGCCATCAGGAAAGCGGAGAAGCAGGAAGCGGAGTTGGTTATCTTTTCAGAACTGGCTATAACCGGCTATTATCCGCATGACTTACTTGAGCGGAAAGAGTTTATCGAAAAAGCGGAACAAGCCATTGCCAGAATAGCCAAAGAATGCACTAAGGTTGCGGCATTGGTTGGAGGTCCAAGTATTAACCAAAGTGAACGAGGAAAGAAACTTTTCAATTCAGCTTTTTTGCTGAAAGATGGAAAAATAGAGGCAATCCGTCATAAATCGTTGCTTCCTACATACGATATTTTTGATGAGTATCGCCATTTTGAGCCCAACCGCCAGTTCGATATTGTAGAGCTAAACGGCAAACGGCTGGCCATTACTATTTGTGAAGATTTATGGGATGAACAGCCAAGCCAGAATGAATTTGGAAAAGACAAGTTGTATACCCGTTCGCCTCTGGAGGAATTGAGCAAGCTGAATCCTGATCTTGTAATTAACCTCTCAGCATCTCCGTTTTCATACAATCAGGAGAACTGGAGAAAAGATATTTTGGTGAAGAAAGCCATCAAATACCAACTTCCAATTATCTACTTAAATCAGGTTGGTGCGAATACGGAAGTCGTTTTTGATGGTGGTTCGATCTATTTGAAAGAAGACGGAACAATTCCGGTGGAGCTGGCATATTTCGAAGAAGATTTCCATGTGGTTGACACCGAGAACCCTTCACCCAAACACCAACAAGAAAAAGACTATATTGCTAAAATTCATCAAGCCTTAATTCTTGGGATTCGAGACTATTTTCAGAAAATGGGCTTTAAAAAAGCAATTCTGGGTCTTTCCGGTGGAATTGACTCGGCCTTGGTTTGTGCTCTGGCTGTAGAGGCCTTGGGGAAAAAAAATGTACGTGGAGTTTTAATGCCGTCGAAATATTCCTCTGACCACAGTGTGGCCGATGCTCTGCATCTAGCCGAGAATCTGGGTATTCAGTACGACACCATCGCCATTCAAAATATGGTTGACGAATTTGAAAATCAATTAAGTCCGGTGTTTGGAAATTTGCCTCCAGGCGTTGCCGAAGAAAATATTCAGGCTCGAACCCGTGGAATACTTGTTATGGCTTTATCGAACAAGTTCGGAAACATCTTGCTGAATACAACGAATAAGAGTGAATGTGCAGTGGGCTATGGAACTCTTTATGGCGATATGAATGGTGGTTTGGCAGTACTTGGAGATGTTTATAAAAACGATGCCTATAAACTTTCGAATTACATTAACCGGGATGGAGAAGTCATACCGTACAACAGCATTCAAAAACCTCCTTCGGCAGAACTAAGACCAGATCAAAAAGACACCGATTCACTTCCCGACTACGACATTTTAGATCGGGTTTTGTTCAATTACATTGAGTTAAATTTATCACCCAAAGAGATTATTGAACAAGGTTTTGATAAAGAAATGGTTTTTAAAGTAACGCAATTGGTTAATCAAAATGAATACAAACGTTTTCAGTCCCCCCCGATAATAAGGGTTAGCTCAAAAGCTTTTGGATTTGGACGAAAGATGCCCCTTGTTGCAAGGTATCATTAATTCAAAAAGAATGGTTATACAGGAATAGTACTCTTTTTCAGATTTATTTGTGAGCCAGCACTTTTTGGCTAAAAAAGGATGTTAAAACGTTTTTTATTTGTTAAAATTGGTTAACTTTGATGCTCTATAACATATAAAGTTGGAATGTATGCTAAGCCATGAAATGGGGATTAAAGAAATGCTTGAAAACCCAAAATCGGTTTTCAGTTGTCTCACTCCCGATGAGAAAGAACGACTACTCAAACACATTACCCTGACCAATTTTAAGAAGAATGAATTTATTTACAAAGAGGGAGATAAACCAACCGGTTTTTCTTTTTTGATTGAAGGGAAAATCAAAATTTTCAAAGAAGGGGTTGGTGGGCGCGAACAAATTATCAGAATGACGAAACCCTATGGTTTCATTGGCTATCGGGCATTACTTGCCGAAGAAATTCATATCGCTTCAGCGGTTGCCTTGGAAGATTCGCTTGCCTGTCATGTTGATAGTGATTTTTTCTTCAACTCAATGTTGAAAAATACAAGTGTTACCGCAAAACTGCTACGCAAACTTGCTCGTGAATTAGGATTTTCCAACTCCAGAACGGTTACACTAACTCAAAAACACATTAGAGGTCGGTTGGCCGAATCGCTGCTACTGCTGAAAGATAAATATGGCTTTGAGCATGATGGTGCAACATTAAAAGTATTTCTTTCGCGTGAAGACATTGCCAATCTTTCAAACATGACAACATCCAACGCTATTCGGACACTTTCAACTTTTGCCGGCGAAAAGGTTATCGCCATTGACGGACGTAAAATCCGAATTTTAGATGAGCAAAAATTGGAGCGAATCAGTAAATTAGGGTAAAAAATATAGCTGAACAGCAAAAGGGGAATGAAATTTTGGGTTTTATTTCCCCTTTTTTTATTCTTGAGAATACACTCGCTTGACCCGCTGCGAAATCCCGGTCAGTATCTCATAGGGAATTGTCTCTGCCCACTCTGCCAAATCTGTTAAGTGAATATGCTCTCCCATTAGTTCCACTAAATCTCCAACTTGCGGATTTGCTTCGCTAATATCAATCATGGTCATGTCCATGCACACATTGCCAATAACAGGTACTTTCGTCCCGTTAATCCACATCTTTCCTACGCCATTGCTGAAACGTCGTAAAAAACCATCGGCATACCCAACGGGAACGATCGCGATTGTCTTTATTTTATCTGCCTTTCCCTTCCGTCCATAACCGATTGTTTCGCCCACATTAACCGTTTTAATTTGTGAGATAACGCTGGTCCATCGCGCAATTGGGCGAATAGGCGTATTGCTGGTTGCCGGAACGCCATAAAGTCCGATCCCTAAACGAACCATGTCGAGTTGAAATTCGGGAAACCGCTCAATTCCGGCTGAATTTAATATGTGTCGAATGACCTTATTTTTCTGAAAGCTCACCACGATATCTGAGATCTCAATAAACCGTTGATATTGCTTACGGGTGTATTCGTCGTGCTGTGCCTCGTCGGAACCTGCTAAATGTGTAAATACCGATTGAATGCGCAATACTTCTTCGTGATTGATTTGTTGGGAAATGTGTTTTACTTCATCAATATCTGAAAATCCCAACCGATTCATCCCGGTTTCAATTTTGATGTGGATCGGATAATACGAAACGGCAGAACTTTTTGCTACGGCATTAAACTGCCGAAACAACTCCGCGGAATAAACGTTTGGTTCCAGGCGATATTCAATCATCGCCTCAAAACTATGCCCCTCCGGATTCATGACAACGATTGGCGTTTCGATTCCTGCCTGTCGCAATTCAATGCCTTCATCAGCCACCGCAACCGCTAAATAATCGACCTTCTGAAATTCCAAAGCCCTCGCAATTTCCACGGTGCCACTTCCGTACGAAAATGCTTTCACCATAGCCATTATTTTCGTCTGTGGTTTTACTTTTTCTCTGAAAATGTTCAGGTTTTCAACTAAGCTATTTAAATTGACTTCCAACTGTGTTTGGTGATACTTCTTTTGAAGTAACAAGGCGATTTCTTCAAAGCGGAACTCCCGGGCACCTTTTATTAATATGGCTTCATCTTTAAAATTGTGCGATTTCCAATTGTGAACAAAATCCAATGTTGAAGGATAAAATTCGGTCGTCATTTCAAAAACAGCCTCGTGTTCCGCTATGTTTTTGCCAATTCCAATTAGTCGATTCACCTTGTTCATTTTTAACAAGCGGCTTACTTCAGCATACAATTGGCGAGTCGGAAAGCCCGACTGCCTGATATCTGAAAGGATCACCGTTTTCTGCTGTTTACTGGAGCTGGTTTGTTGATTCAGAAACTGTAAAGCAATTTCCAGCGAATTGATATCGGAATTATAGTAATCGTTAACAAGAAGGCAATCATTGATTCCTTGCTTCAACTCTAAACGCATAGCCACCGGCTGCAAGCTTGAGAATTGACTCAATAGGTATTCGTTCAACCAGCCTTTGGCCGCGATAAAAGCTAAACAGTGGCAAGCATTCTCCAACGACGCATCATCGGTAAAAGGAATTTCGGTTTCGTACGATTTTTCAAGCCAGGAAAAATAAAGACTTGTCTTCTGCAAGCTCTTTTCAATTCGAATAAGCAAATCGGCTTTTGATTCGCCGGTAGACCACGAAAAAAGTTTTGGTTGCTCGTTTCTAAATTTGTTGCTTACAACTTGATCAATTAATGCTGAATCTTTTCGATAAACTAACAACTCGGAACCTTCGAAAAGCTTTAACTTTTCCGTAAGCTTTTCTTCCAACGTTTTAAAATTTTCCTGATGGGCGTCTCCAATCGTTGTAATTATTCCAAATTCGGGATGAATAAGGTCAGCTAATTTTATCATTTCCTCTGGCTTGGAAATTCCTGCTTCAACAATTCCAAGGTCGGCATCGCGGTTCATGTTCCAAAGCGAAAGTGGCACCCCAACTTGTGAATTGTAGCTTTTAGGACTCCGAACAATTCGAAACTGACTTTGCAATAAATCAAACAGCCATTCTTTTACAATTGTCTTTCCATTACTTCCGGTGATTGCCAACACGGGGAACTCAAATTCATTCCGCACATGAGTAGCCAGTTGTTGTAGTGCCTTTAATGTATCTTTAACAACAATAAAGTTTGCCAGATCAGATTTTGTTGGCAATTGCGACACCACAAAATTACGAACCCCTTTTTTGTGCAACTCTTCAATGAATCGATGTCCATCGTGCCGTTCTCCTTTTAACGCAAAAAACAAACAGGAATCCGGATCTACAATGGTTCGGCTATCAATGGAAATATTGGAGATCGGTTTTGCATTGCCGTTTACAGCAGCCTGTAGGTTTCCATCAATAATATCAGCTATTTTGTCGATGTCGTATGTTGTCATGTGTTTTTCGCCTTATTGTAGCAAACCCTGCAAAGGGGTTCATATTCTTCCTTCTCTCCAAGCATCACTTGTTTGTTGTTCGACACCAACCGATGTGAAAACTGGGCAACACTTCCGCAATGAACGCAAATAGCATGCACTTTAGAAACGTAATTGGCAATAGCCATCAAATCCGGCATTGGCCCAAAAGGCTTTCCAGTAAAGTCCATATCCAGGCCGGCAACGATCACACGAATACCCATGTCGGCCAACTTCTGACAAACTTCAACAAGCCCTTTGTCAAAAAACTGCGCTTCATCAATGGCCACAACATCAACATTGCCGGCTAATAAAAGGATATTTGCTGAGTTTTCAACCGGAGAACTGGGAATGGAGTTTTCGTCATGGGACACCACTTCCGCGATCGAATAACGCGTATCAACCACCGGTTTAAAAATTTCCACCTTTTGCTTAGCAAATTGTGCTCTTTTTAAACGCCGGATTAATTCTTCTGTTTTGCCCGAAAACATTGATCCGGCAATAACTTCGATTGTTCCACCGTTTTTATGATGACTGACATCCCTTTCAAGAAACATTTACCTTTATTAATTTTGGATTTTACTACTTTTACAAAAGTAACGAAAATGTCGGGTAATCTAGTTTTGGAATGATTATGGAAAAACACAAATTGATACAACTTATTTTAAAAGATTTGGAAGAATTGAATGAGATAACTGCTTCATTACATCAATCTCAGGATATTTCGAAGTTTGAACTGAATATTGCATTAAGTAAATCGAAATTGGTTTCGCAGGAGTTTGAATTCCTAAAGGAAATTAGCGAAGCACAGAATAACACGCCGATGCCGGAGAGACAGGAAACAACGATTACGACACCAATTCTTCCTTCAGAAAAAATTGAAGAAAAAGTAAAAGAGGAGTTGAGCAAACCGGAGGAAAATGAGATAAAACCTGAGAATACGCCAAATAACACCAATATTGAACCAGAGCAAGCTTCTGAAAAGGAAATAGCAGAAACTCCAGAGGCTCCGAGAGAAAAAAATAGTCAGGAACAGACGCCCGAACCAACTACAGGAAGTAGTTCGAATGAAAAAGAAGAAAGCATCGAAGAAGAATCTGATAAACTCAAAACGTTAGGGGAAAATTTTGTCAAAGGTAAATCGCTGAATGATTTGATTTTAGCTTCGAACTCACTCGATAAAAGACTGGCAAGTTCTCCTATCGAAAAGCTGGAGACAGCTATTGGGCTGAACGACCGCTTTCAGTACACTCGCGAGCTTTTCGACAACGATCCTGCTCTTTTTCATCGCACCATTCGCAGTATCGATCAATCCGACAATCTTGATGACGCGGTGTCCTATTTGAATTCAAACTTCAAATGGAAAAAAACAGATACCAGCATTCAGTTTGCACAACTGGTTAAACGTCGATTTACAAATTAATATGGGGAAACTATACATTGTACCAACGCCAATTGGAAACTTGGATGATATCACGCTTCGTGCCATTAAAGTGTTAAAAGAAGTTGATTTAATATTGGCCGAAGATACCCGGACATCTTCCAAATTGCTGCATCATTTTGAGATTCAGAAAAAAGTCTTTTCGCACCACAAGTTCAACGAACATAAGACGGTTGAAAGCCTGGCGCAACGAATGGCATCGGGCGAAAACCTGGCTTTAATTTCCGATGCCGGAACGCCGGCAATTAGCGATCCTGGCTATTTACTGGTAAAAGCTTGTATTGAAAATGATGTTGAAGTTGAATGCTTGCCCGGAGCTACAGCACTTATTCCGGCTCTGGTAAATTCGGGGCTACCGAACGATCGGTTTTGTTTTGAAGGCTTTTTACCACCTAAAAAAGGACGGCAAAAAAAGCTGAAGCAGTTAGCCGAAGAGGAACGCACCATGGTTTTTTACGAATCGCCCTACCGGCTGGTCAAAAGTCTGGAACAATTTGCCGAGTTTTTTGGAGCCGACAGAATGGCCTCTGTTTCAAGAGAGCTGACTAAGCTTTACGAAGAAACGAAGCGGGGTACCGTTGTTGAACTAGCCAATTATTTTAAAGCCAAAACAGTAAAAGGCGAAATTGTTATTGTTGTTGAAGGGAAAAAGTAGAACTGGCAGACTGCAACAACCATGAAGAAATACGAGCAGCTTTTTTTTGATCTGGATCACACGCTTTGGGATTTTGATGCAAATTCGAAGCTGGCCTTAAAACAAACGTTTGAAGAACTCAGTGTAAATGATCAGATTAATGACTTTGAAGCCTTTTTTAGCTATTATCAAGGAATCAATCACAAACTCTGGGAAGCCTACCGAAATAAGGAAATTCGGAAACCAGATCTGATCAAAAAACGTTTCGAAGATACCTTATCTCATTTTAATGTTGAAGGGATTGACCCGGTCGTAATGAATGAACAGTACCTCGAGCTGATGCCATTGCAAACAAAGCTATTCCCGGGAGTGATTGAAACACTCCAATACCTGAAAGAGCGACGCTATCAAATGCACATTATTACAAATGGGTTTACCGAAGTCCAGCATCGCAAAATTTTAACAAGCGGACTTGATGTTTTCTTCGACCGGGTCTTTACTTCAGAAGCTGTTCAAATTCCTAAACCTGACAAACGTATCTTTCTGCATGCCCTAAAGTGTTGTAATTCAAAAAAGAAGACGAGTGTTATGATCGGTGACTCCTGGGAGACAGACATACTTGGAGCCAAAGGAGCTGGCATTAGTCAGGTGTATGTCTCAGAAAATGTAAGTATATCAGGATTGCCCCCTGCCGACAAGGGGGGTGCCGGTGATTTTTTTACAATATCGACTGGGGATGCCTATCCCAAGACCTATTGTGTTAAGAAAATGAAAAATTTAACAAAGTTGTTCTAATTTAGACTAGTTCTAAATAGCATTGTCCGGTGATAGATTTTTTCTGTTGCAATGTGCACATATGCAATGTTTTAATCATTTATTACACGTGGGGTTTTAGGTTGTTATTTTTTTGATTTATGACATTTGTTGTGTTTGATGTCTGTTAAATAAACTACCCGATTCTTAGTCAATTGTTATAATTCTTTATTTTTGTTTTGTTAGTTTTAATTAACATCTGATAACATAACCTTGCAAAAATGGAGATGCGAGGTTTAAAATGTAATTTAAAATAACAAGGCAGCTACCATATGTTTGGGGGAATATAAGGTAGTTGATCTTATTTCTGGGGAATTTCTATTTTAAAAAAAGTGTACTCTTAAAAACAGGCAATAAAGGTAACTAGTGCTTACATATTGTTTTTTGAATTTTTGCTTTTGGAACCTAAAATTCGAATAGGGCGATGCATTCACGAAAATGCGCAGCCTGTATAATATATAACAGGTAAGGGCATTCAGAAATCCCTTATGACCACACCATTTATGAATTGATGCATTTAAATTATTAAAATTATTTCTATGAAAAGAATCGCATTATTACTTGCAATTTTTGCAATTGGTTTGCAGTCGAGTTGGGCTCAAACCAAGGAAATTACAGGTGTTGTTACTTCTGCTGAGGATGGAAGTTCGATACCTGGTGTTTCTGTGTCGGTAAAAGGCACATCGCTCGGAACGATTACTGATCTTGATGGAAACTATGTATTAAAAGTTCCACAAGAAGCGACTACTCTGGTTTTTTCGTTTGTTGGGATGCTCAAACAAGAAGTTGAAATTACCAGCACTACAATCGATGTTAAAATGAAATCTGATGTAGTTGGTTTAAATGAAGTTGTAGTTACTGCTCTTGGTATTTCCAGAGAGAAAAAATCTCTGGGATATTCAGTACAGGAAGTTGACGGTGAAGAGGTCAACACTGCCAAGGGCAATAATTTTACGACTGCATTGTCAGGGAAAGTGGCCGGATTACAAATTAAAGCCAACACCAACTTTGGTGGATCAACAAACGTTATCGTTCGTGGATCTTCCTCGTTAACAGGAAACAACCAGGCACTTTTCGTAATTGATGGTATCCCTATCGACAATTCCACTTCCAATAATTCGTATCAGAAAGAAGGAAGACACGGTTATGACTATGGAAATACTGCAGCTGATATTAATCCGAATGACATAGAATCAATTTCTGTATTGAAAGGTGCAGCAGCAACAGCACTTTACGGCTCCAGAGCTGCAAATGGCGTTGTGCTAATTTCCACTAAAAAAGGTAAAAAGGGAACTGGGTTAGGTGTTTCTTACTCAGGCAATGTTACTGTTGGTGTTATGGATAAAAGTACCTTCCCTGAATATCAGAATAAATATGGTGGTGGTTATGGTTTAGACTGGTACAGTAGCTCAGACCATCCAGGATTGGAATACTGGGACTATGATGGTGATGGAACAGATGAATATATTGATCCAACTTATGAAGATGCATCAATGGGCGAGCCTTTTGATCCGAGTTTAAATGTTTACCAGTGGAATTCGTTCATCCCCGGATTAAGCACTTACGGTCAAGCACTTCCATGGGTTGCTGCGAAAAACGATGCTTCTGCATTTTTTGAAAATTCGACATCGATGTCAAACTCTGTTCAAATTACAGGAGGTGGAGAAAATACATCCTATCGTTTTTCGTACCAAAACCTGACACAAACCGGTTTGATGCCAAACAGTACACTGGATAAAAACAACTTCAGTTTCACAGGTTCATACGATGTCACAGATAAAATCAAAGTTTCGTCATTTGCCAATTATATCAATACCGAAACCAAGGGTAGAAACTCTACTGGTTATGGTGGTAACATTTTATCATCCTTCCGCCAGTGGTGGCAGGTAAATATTGATGTCCTTGAGCAGAAAGCTGCATTTGAGCAATTAGGAACGAATGCAACCTGGAACATGAACGCTCCGGATGATTTGGCTCCTGCTTATTGGGATAACCCTTACTGGACAAGATATAAAAACTATCAGAACGATAGTAGAGATCGTTTAATTGGGTATGCTAAAGTTGATTGGGAAGCAACTGACTTTTTAACATTTACAGGTAGAGCTGCCATTGATCATTACACCTATATTCAAGAAGAACGGAGAGCTGTTGGTTCGATCGCTGAAGAATTTGGAGTTGGATACGACGATACTTCGTCTGGTTATTCTGTAAAAAGAGGTGATTTTACCGAGGTTAACTTTGATTTGATGGCCAACTTCCAAAAAGACCTGTCTGAAACTGTTAACATGACCGGTTTGATCGGTACCAATATCAGGAAAAGCTCATTCTCTGATATTTGGGCATCTACCAATGGAGGTCTTGCAGTTCCTGAGATTTACTCACTAGCAAATACCAAATCGCCATTGCAGTTGCCGGAAGAAAATGAAGGACGCATTCAGGTAAACGGCTATTTTGCAAATGCTTCAGTTGGCTTTTCAAACATTGTATTTGTTGAAGGTTCACTTCGGATTGATCAATCATCAACATTGCCAACCGATAATAATACTTACTTATACCCATCTGCTTCAGCTAGTTTTATTTTTACTGAGTTTATTGACCCGGATGTTTTAAGCTTAGGTAAGTTCCGATTAAACTATGCGGAAGTTGGTAACGATGCTCCTTTTGCGAGTTTAACTAACGTTTACTATCAAGACTTTCCGTTTAGTGGAAATGGTGTCGCTTCAAACAGTGGTTCTACTGATGCCAGGAAAACAATTAACAACGCGGGTCTGAAATCAGAACGGACAAAAAGTTTAGAGGCTGGATTGACCTTGAACTTTTTGAAAAACCGATTAGGTCTTGATGTGGCAGTTTACGATAATAGAACTGTTGACCAAATTATGCCAGCAGCAATTTCGTATGCTACAGGATCCAGTTTTAAATATGTAAACGCGGGAGAAGTAAGCAACAAAGGGGTCGAGCTCATGATAAATGCAACTCCCGTGAAAACTCAGGATTTTAGCTGGGATTTGAACTTGAACTGGTCAAAAAACAAAAGCGAAGTTGTTTCCCTTGCAGAAGGATTAGATAACTTACAATTGGCTGATCTTCAGGGAGGAGTTACGATTAATGCAAGAAAAGGACTTCCTCTTGGAGTAATTATGGGAACTGACTTTGTTTATTATAACGATGAAAGATCATCTGACAAAAGAATCATTGAAGATGGTGTTTACCAAAAAACAGCAACTTCAGATCAAATTATTGGTGATGTTAACGCAGATTGGACTGCCGGCTTCAGAAACAGCTTCTCATATAAAAATCTGAATTTAAGTTTCTTAATCGACTGGAAGCATGGGGGAGACTTATTTTCGCTCGACATGTGGTATGGTTCGAGTACCGGATTGTATAAAGAATCTGCCGAGCTGAATGAACTTGGAAATCCATTACGTAACTATGTAACCGGAGATCCTGCAACTGATGGAGGTTTAATATTGGAAGGAGTACTGCCTGACGGAACTCCGAATGATGTTCGTTCGGACGAAATGGGAACTTATTATACCCCCGTAGGTTCGGCAATTGCACCGAATGCGATGCACATTTATGATGCCAGCTATGTTAAGCTGAGAGAACTGTCGCTGACATATACCTTACCCAATGATATTTTTGACAATACTTTCATTAAAGAAATGTCAGTTAGTTTTGTCGGAACCAACCTTTGGATCATTCATAAAAATCTTCCCTACGCTGACCCGGAAACAACACAGGGTGCAGGGAACATCCAGGGCTGGCAAAGTGGAGTTATGCCATCAACCAAGAATTTTGGTTTCACCTTAAATGTTAACTTTTAATACTTACTGAAATGAGAAATAAGATATTAATTTCAATTATATTTCTTCTTGGAGTATTGTCTTCATGTACTGACAATTTCGAGGAACTAAATATTGATAAGAAACACCCTCAGGCGGTTACTGCCAGTGTTCTTTTCACAAATGCTCAAATTGAACTGGCCGATCAGATGGCGAGTACCAATGTCAATGTTAACATCTGGAAACTGATGGCTCAATATTGGACAGAACGCTCCTACAGAGATGAAGCCAATTATGATATTGTGAACAGAAGAATCCCGGATGAAATCTTTCAGAACTATTATGAAATGCTCGTTGACCTGAAAGATGCTTCGGAGCTAATTGCCGCCGAAAAGCTTGAAGCACCAAACTTGGCAGCGAAGGAAGCGAATCAGGCAAACAGGCTTGCAATTATCGATTTACTTAACGTTTTTATTTACCAACGTTTGGTTGATATATTTGGAGATGTTCCTTACTCTGAGGCACTTGACCCGGACAACTATACTCCGAAATACGATGATGCACAAGAGATCTATAAAGATATTATTGCCATAGCAAGTCAAGCAACCGAAACGCTTGATGATTCGCAGGGAAGTTTTGATACTGCCGACTTAATCTACGGTGGAGATGTTTCAAAGTGGATTAAATTCGGTAATTCATTATTGGTTAAATTGGGTGTCGGAATTGCAGATGGTCCACTTTCTGCTCTCGGGAAATCTACCGTTGAAGCAGCATACGAAGGTGTATTTGAATCAAAGGAAGACGGAGCTTACTTTCCTTACCAAAAATCGTTACCCTATGTGAATGAGCTTCACGTTGACTTGGTGTTGAGTGGAAGACACGATTTCGTGATGGTATCAGGCATGGTTAATTTTATGACAGATCAAGGTGATCCGAGACTGGACAACTATTTTGAAAACTTGGAGGGTATCACAACTGACTATGGTGCAAGCGGTGGTTCATATGGCTCGAAAGTACACTACAATTCTGCTATCGAACAGCCTGATTTCCCAGGCTTTCTAATGACCTATGACGAAGTTCAGTTTTACCTTGCTGAGGCGGCTGCTCGCGAATGGAATGTGGGATCGACATCTGCTGAGGAATACTTCAACGAAGCGGTCACATCATCGATTACTCAATGGGATGGAACAGAAGGGGAAGCAGCTGATTTCCTTGCAGCTCATTCGTACTCTTCCTACGCCAATTGGAAAGATGCAATTGGAACTCAAGCCTGGGTAGCGATGTATACAAGGGGATTTATCGGTTACACTTTTTACAGAAGGTTGGACTACCCATCTGTATTAGTATTGCCTCCAAACCCACCAACCGGAGTTGATGAGGTTCCAACACGCTTTACCTATCCGGTTAACGAACAAACACTAAATGCTGATAACTATGCAGCCGCAGCAAGTGCAATAGGTGGAGATTTATTAACCACGAGGCTGTTTTGGGATATCAATTAAAGTATTCGAATTGCATCGTCTTTTAGGAGTATATAAAAGCTGCTGATAGCTGCGATATAAACTTAAATAGAAAAGGGACTATTCAATTTTTCATATTGGGTAGTCCCTTTTTCTATATTCAGCAAAGATAAATAATGCGAGACGGATATTGAATCGTATTGTTGTGCGACTATTACTGTGCATACCAGTGTAACCGACTTGTTTTCTCATCCAACAGGTGATGTAGAAGCTAGACTGGCTTGTGGTATATTTGGAATCGTCGGGGAGATATTCAAGAACATAGTAGCTTTTAGGTTTTTGTATATTCAAATGCAGCACTTCCAATATTATTTAGTAATGCACAGTTGAACAATATAGGTCTAGGAGCGTTGAAAAAAAAGGTGGGATGTAAACAGGTAAAGGAAAAATAGAGATGAGCGAAGAACTCACATCGTTGATTGATTACAAATATGCTTTTTCCGGGGAAATGGTCTTCCCATGTAATTGTGATAAATCATTTGTGTTGCTCTAAAATGAGTCGATTTATCCATCGGTTGAAGCAGATTTGGGTGTTTCAGGAAATTGAATAACACATTTTCTTTGCTCTAATGGTGAAAATATAATCCCGGCTAAAATTAGGGATTTAATATATGTTCATCAAGAACAGTGATGAAATTTATAATTAACTCTAAAAATTTAAGTTATGAAACATAGAAAACTACTAGTGCTTAATTTGCTAATTGCAGCAGGAATATTATTTGCAACTCAGTCGTGCACCAATGCACAAAAACAAAATCAGGAAAATGAGTCGTCCATGAATACTGAAAAAAGTGTTGTGGAGTCTGACATGTCGGTAAACAAAGCTGTTTGTGTTCTGCATCCTACTGAAGGAAACGATGTACGCGGTATTGTAACATTTACCCAAAGCGGCTCAGATGTGAAGATAGTTTTTGATGGCGAAGGCTTTACGCCAGGGAAGCACGGTTTCCACATTCACCAATACGGAGATTGTTCGGCATCTGATGGAACTTCCTCTGGAGGACATTTTAACCCTGAAAACACAAAGCACGGTTCACCTTCTGATGCTGAGCGTCATGTAGGCGATTTGGGGAATATTGAAGCTGACGAAGATGGTACGGTTCATTTTGAAATGACAGACTCAATGATAAGCTTTACCGGCAAACACGCGATCATTGGCCGGGCAATTATCGTGCATGCTGGTGAAGATGATTTAACGTCGCAGCCTACCGGAGCAGCCGGAGCGAGAGTTGCCTGCGGTGTAATTGGCATTGCCGAGTAATACTTTTAGATGAAACGACCATAAGAAGTATTTTCAAAACATACGAGAATGATTATCAATGGGAGTTTCACCGGAGACATAAAAAAAAGCAAATTATTAAAAAAAAAAGAGCCGTTGCAAGGGAAAATTCCCTGTCCACGGCTCTTCTTTTTTTACTAACTGATTGGCTCCCTATCTTGTTATTCTTTTGCTTTATTCAGTTCAATATCACAAACAATGTCAATTTCCTTGCCAACTACCAGTCCACTTGTAAACGTTTTGTTCCAGTCTACATTGTAGTCAAAACGGTCAATTGTTCCGGTAATTTTAAATCCGGCGCGTACAGCTCCCATCGCTTCTACCGTTCCATTGTGTTCAACATGAAGTAGTTCTTTTTTGGAAATGCCGCGGATGGTTAATACACCTTCAAGGTTATATTCTCCTTTTGTGGCGGTTTCTTCCAGTTCTCCCGTAAATGTTATTTCAGGATATTCTGTCACACTTAAAAAATCATCAGAGCGCAGGTGTTCGTCTCTTTTAGAATTGTCGGTATCAATACTTTTTGCATCAATAGTCACTTTAACGTTTGCTCCGTCAAAATCTTTACCGTCAGCAAAAACTTCCACATCGTAATCGGTAAACTTACCATCTACCTCAGAAATTGCCATGTGAGTTGCAGAAAATTTAACTTTTGTATGAGCTTTGTCGGCTACCCATTTTGTTTCTTGTGCCACGAGGTTGATTGCATACAAATAGAATACAAATAAAAAAATGTACTTTAGTGTTTTCATAACTTATAATTTATTGATTTTTAAATAATTTCAAACTAATTCATTCCTGTTTGTTGGTCCCCCAGCCAGATCTTTCATTCGAACGGACAAATAGAAGAAATCAATTAATATGCCACATGCAGGAACTTCAGCTGCTTTTCTGAAAATTTCAACATCGGGTAATTCAGGCATAACTATTTATTTTTCTTTTTCTCGGCCTCTGCAATATTTTCGATTCCTTTGGCTACAGCATCGGGATTAAACGAAACACTATCAATTCCGCATTCAACCAGGTATTGTGCCATTTCGGGGAAGTCGCTAGGCGCCTGTCCGCACAAACCTATTTTGCGTTCTTTGGAGTGCGCTTTGTCAATAGCCCATTTAATCAATGTTTTTACGGCATTGTCCTTTTCGGAAAACAAGTCGCTCACCATTTCTGAGTCGCGGTCAAGTCCCAGTGTCAACTGTGTCAGGTCGTTGGAACCGATAGAAAACCCATCGAATATTTCAGCAAAATCTTCACCGAGAACTACGTTACTTGGTGTTTCGGCCATCATATATATATCAAGCCCGTTTTTACGGCGTTTCAATCCGTTTTCGGCCATAACGCGCTTTGCCTTTTTTCCTTCTTCCACAGTACGGCAGAACGGAATCATCAGTTTTACATTTGTGAGTCCCATGTCATCCCGCACTCTTTGCATTGCCTGGCATTCTAACGCAAATCCTTCTTTGTATTTATCGTGATAGTAACGGGAGGCACCGCGAAAACCAACCATCGGATTTTCTTCTTGCGGCTCGAATTCCTTACCGCCAATTAATTCAGCATATTCATTCGATTTAAAATCGCTCATCCGCACAATTACATCTTTCGGATAGAAAGCGGCAGCAATGGTAGCCACTGCTTTCGATAATTTATCGACAAAATATTCTTTTTTATCGTCGTATCCTTTGGTGAGCTTTTTAATTTTCTTTTTTGCTTTCTTGCTTTTCAGTTCATCATAGTTTATGAGAGCCATTGGGTGCGCTTTGATGGAACTGTTAATGACAAACTCCAGGCGCATCAAACCTACACCGTCAACCGGAAGCATAGCATTGTTGAACGCAGTAGCGGGATTAGCAAGAATAAGCATTACTTCAGTATCAGGTTTTCCAATTTTATCCAGATCAATTTCATCTTCATTCCAGTCAAGGATTCCGTCATAAATGCGCCCCTCGTTCCCGGTGGCGCACGAAACGGTAATTTCCTGCCCGTCCTTTATTTCGTCGGTGGCATCTTTTGCGCCAACAACAGCTACTGCGCCTAACTCGCGGGCTACAATTGCCGCATGACTGGTTCTGCCGCCGCTGTTGGTAATAATGGCTGAGGCTTTTTTCATCACCGGATCCCAGTCCGGATTGGTGATTTTGGTTACCAGAACATCTCCTTCCTCCAGTTTGTCGGCCTCATCGGGCGAATCGAGAATTTTTGCTTTGCCGGCAGCAATTTTATCACCAATACCCACGCCGGTAAGCATCGGTTCGTGGCCTCCATCTTTCAGACTGAATTTCTTCAACTTGCTTGGTTTTTCTTTGGAAGAATGTACTGTTTCGGGACGAGCTTGTACGATAAATAATTCATCGGAATTTCCGTCTTTTGCCCATTCAATATCCATGGCTTTGTTGTAATGTTTCTCAATTTCGAGACACCACTTCCCGAGTTGAACCAACTCCTCATCCTTCAATACATATTTCTTTCTCTTTTTAGACGGAGTCTTTTTGTTTTTGATGGTTTCGTCGCTTTTCTTCTTTTTCTTGTAAACCATCATTTTCTTTTTCGAACCCAGTTTTTTGGAGAGAATGGGATCTTTGTCATTTTTCAACGCTTCTTTAAAAAGATAAAATTCATCAGTGCGTACAGTCCCCTGCACCACATTTTCTCCCAGTCCCCATGTTCCGTTTACCAGGATCACATTTTCAAAGCCACTGTCGGGATCAATGGTAAAAGCTACACCTGCCGAAGCTTTATCGGAACGTACCATTTTTTGCACGCCTACTGAAAGTGCCACATTCATGTGTTCAAAATCATTCTCTTCGCGGTATTTTATGGCACGGTTGGTAAACAACGAAGCCACACATTTTTTCCAGGCTTCGAGCAATTCATCTTCATTTTTAATGTTGAGGTACGTTTCGTGTTGCCCCGCAAAACTTGCATCGGGTAAATCTTCGGCAGTAGCACTGCTTCGCACAGCAACACTCTCCAGTGATTCTTCACGCTTTTTCAGTTCATTGTAACCATCGAGAATAGCTTTTTCAATGTCTTCGGGAATGGTGGCTTTCATTAATAATTTGCGGCACTTTTTGCCCGCTTTTTTCAGCTCGGTGGAATCATCATCATTTAATGAAGAAAGCGTCTCTTTTAGCTTATCTTCCAGCTCGTTTTCGCGGATGAATCTCCAGTAGGCTTCAGCTGACGTAGCAAATCCGTCGGGGACATTAATACCCTTCGAACTTAGCTGGTGAAACATTTCGCCCAACGAAGCATTTTTTCCGCCAACTTCTTTAACATTCGAGTTGTCAAGTTCTTCAAATTTATAGATGAGTTCCATAATCAATTATTTTATTTTTTTATAAACACAGATGTCGTCTTCACTGTGTTTCCTGCATTCGTTCAGTGGTATACGTGACGTTTATTCTCGGGCTTTTGTTTCGATGGAATAGATTTTCTTTTTTCGTAAGTTTTTCCTTTGTTCGCCTCTGCACCTCAAATTATTCCACAATCAATTTGCCTTTCATTCCGGCCTGAAAATGTGCTCTGAAAGTGCAAACGTACTGGTATTCGCCCTTTTTGTCGGGTACTTTAAAAGTTACTGAATCCGTTTCTCCATCACCAAGCATATCGGTTTTTGCAATAATCTTGTCGGTCAGCGCCGGATCAATGTATTCTGACTTGGGGTGTTGTAATCCTTTGGTAACAAAGTTCATTGGGTCAGTCCCTTGTTTTAGCAACACCCAGTTGTGCGACATCTGACTTTTGTCCATTGCACTAACCGTTTTCAACGTTATTTTCAGGGTTTCGCCCGGTTTTGCCTTTATTGTTTCAACTGTGTACCTCAACTGGTCGTGCCCTTCGATGTATATTTCGCGAGGCTGACTGTAGGCAGTCGGTACAATGAGGATTAACACCAATAACTGTAAAATCATACTTTTAACTTTCATAATGTGATTTCCTTAAATTTTTAATTCATGAAAAACCTTTCGGGAATAAATAAAGTCCTCCAATGATTCGGATAGCGTTTCTGTAGGCTCGAACCTGGAATTCATTCTCTGGTTTTATATCCAACAAGTCCGCAAGTCGGGTAGGGATATTTGTTATTTTTTTTATCGGATTCAGGCGCAGAAGTAATGGCGAACTACTTGCTATTCAATGGTAATTTCATTCACAATATCTACAATACCATCAGTATACAGGGCGATATCATGGATTTCCTTCCTGATAACGTCATTGGCAACAGAGCCTGAGAGATGAATAATACCGGTCGTTACTTCTGTAAAAATTTTGTCCGTGTCGATAAGTGGATTTCTTTCGAATGCTCTTTTAACATCATTTGCAATCTCTGTATCAGAATGTATCGTTGATGGTTTTACTGAAATCTGATTACTAACATCAACAACACCTTTGGCGGACGCTGCAATTTTCTCAGCCTTCGTTTTTTCACGCGATCGGGAAACGGTACCGGATAAAGTCACCTTTCCGTTTTCAGCTTCAACTTGTATGTCTATTGGATTAATTCCATCATTCCACCTTAAAATATTCTGAATGTTGTCCATTATTTCAAGATCGTTCGTAACCGATTGTTTGGGATTAAATTTAACTTCCAGTTGGTTTTCGATATCGTGGTTGCGGGCTATAAGCATTGTCTCTCTGGCGGCTTCAAGTTTACTGCTGTAACTGTCAACGGTTCCTTTAAGCAGTACTTTATCATCCCCGACCTCGATATTGATATCCTTAATATTTATATCGCCATTCCAGACAAGTTGGTCAACAATATTCTTTTTGACAATTTCATTTGGTAGTGGTTTCATAATGTATGTCCTTCTTTTTTTATTGAGTTCGTGTGTGAATTAAGGAAATCGATAACCGTACCAAGCTTATCCATCTGATATATACTTTTTGTTGCAAGTGTAAGTGCCTGTTTAATAGTAGAATGTGCTCAGGGTTTTTGATTGAAAGCTAAGCGTAATATGTTGATATCTGTTGATTTGTTGAATAGCGAGGAAATAATTCTACAGAGTTATTATGGAAATAGCTTGTTCTGCGTATAAATTCTCCTTCGTGATATGAATTCTGTCACCTATTACAAACAATAGGGAAATATCAGCTTTCATATTTTGCTTTTTCAATTACGGAAAACAAAATTTTAGCTGCTTATTCAATGTCGGGCATTTATGTTGTCCTGACTTAGGTTTGATTTCTTTTTGATAGCTGGTCCGCTTGCAGCGGGGTGATTCATTTAAGATTACTGAGCTAGTCGTTCCAGCATATTAATTAAAAAAAATAACAAAGGGCTAATAAATGAAATTGAGGAAAAAAATCTACAATTCACAGAATAATTCCTCAAATGTTGGATTCGCTTTTGCGCTTAAATTGAGAGACAAACAATGATTCAACTCTTTTGAGAGATGTATTTTGAAAAGAATACTATTACGTAAATTATCTGAAGCTTGAGTTGAAAGAAAATTAATGCTACCAGAGTAATTCATATTTGTGTAATCGTAAGCTAGAGGCAGTTTTAGCGTGTATGAAAAAAAACTGTTTCATTAATTCGGAAAGAACCGGATTGTTTAATCCATTCAAAAAAATACTTAATTCTATCTGGTTTTGTTTTTAGTGTTTTTAAAGCTAAAGTTCAAAATGTAATGGGTGATATTGGCACAATATTGGTTTTAAATATGAATTGAATATAAAAAACAACAGTTATGAGTAGCATATTTTTAGGTATAGTTTATCTGGTTTCAATTACATTTTTAATAACTCTGTTCTTTTCTTATTTTCTGAAAAAGAGAGGACCGTGGGGAAGTTTCTGGGCTTTTTTTGCAATTGTTCTGTTGGCAGTTTTTGCTGCCGATTTTTGGATTGCTCCGGTAGGACCGTATTTTTATGATACTGTGTATTGGATTCCACCGCTGGTAGTCGGATTAATAATTGCGCTGCTGTTAGCAGCCACAACTCCAAACCCAAAAACCAAGGGCGAGTTAGAACTGCAAAAAGATGAAATTGCCAAAGAACAAGAGACCACATTGGCATTGGGAACCTTTTTCTGGTTCTTATTTATATTTATGTTGGGCATAGTAATCGTTGGATTATTTAATAGTAATTAAAAAACCTAATGTCAGCTTGCATCTGTAATTGAGTGAATTCTATCCATGAATTTGAAATAACAACTACGGCATGCTGCTATTACCGCGCGGTGTAATTAATCCAGACAAACTGCGAAGGAATGAGAAAGCTGTAACATTTGTCCATTTATACGACAAAGCAAAATACGTTGGTATTAATGGCCAGAGTAAAATGTCAAAAAAGGAACTTATTCATGCGCTAAGAACAAGTTAAATCGCTCATGAAATTTTATTAGCCGTTGAAATATTTTAGTTTTTCTATTAGAACGTCAGTGCCTTTATTTTTATCGAAGAAATAATCAGCTCCCATCCTTAAACAAACATTTTTAGTCTGAATATTCAGTGATAGAATTATTACAATAATATTCAATCTGGTTTTTCTTATTTTTTTCAGAATGTCCAATCCATTTCCGTCCGGGAGTCTTAAATCCAGAATAACCAATTGTGGCTCTTCGTTTTTAATCATTTCAAATGCGCCATTATATGTATTAGATATCCCTGCAAGTGCTAAATTCCCGAAATCGTTTATCTTATCTTTTATCCATCCAGCCACTTCAGCATTATCTTCTACTAAAACAATCTTTACGGGGTGGAATTCGGAGGCTATTCGGTTTCTTAGAGCTGTCATAGCTAAAATTGTGGCAATAATCGGTTTATAAATTCAGAATTTATAATCTGGGATAAGCAACAAATCAATGTTTAAATAATTCGCTTGAAGAAAGAATGTGTTTCTCGATGGTTTTTAATATTTGTTCCTTCCCAACAGGTTTGGATAGAAAATCGATACAACCTGCTTCTATCGCTTTCTGTTTTTCTTCATTAAAGACGTATGCTGAATAAGCGACAATCGGAACTTCTTTCCGTATTGCTTTAATTTTACTCGTTGCTTCCAATCCATCCATCACCGGCATTTTTATATCCATTATTATGATATCAAACGAAGGATCCTTGCTGAAAATGTCTACCGCTTCTTTGCCGTTAGAAGCATGGACAAGTTGACATTGTTCTTTCTTGAGAATTGCTTCAAGAAGCACGTAATTTGACATTTCATCTTCTGCAATTAGGATTTTTTTACCAGCCAGTTTCAAATTAGGTGAGGCCCCGTTGCGTTGATGCACCGAATGTGTGTTTGTGCTTTTGATGATATGAAGTGGAACGGAAAAGAAAAAAGTAGTTCCTTTACCAGACTCTGATTCAAACCAAATATCCCCTCCTAGTTTTCCGGCTAGTTTTTTAGCAATCGTCAAGCCAAGGCCATTTCCGTCGTATGTTCTGCATAAGCCGGAATCAGCTTGTCGAAAAGGCTCAAAAATGGCATCCTGGTATTTGGGGTCTATACCGATTCCGGTATCTTCAACCGAAAAAATAAGGTTGGTATTTTTTGTTTTTGCCGATAAACATACTTTTCCTTGCGATGTAAATTTAAGTGCGTTATTGATAAGGTTTTTTAGAATCTGAAAAAGCTTGATTTTATCAATTACAATGGTCTGATTTTTTAAAGCAGGGTCAATTTCAGATTCAAATAAAATAGTTGTGTTTGCAAATCGGACTTTTTGTTCGTTTACAAAGGCTTGAAGCTCGTTAATGAGCTCCACTTTTTCTTCGCAAAGGGTATGAATTCCACTGTCTAGTTTTGATACCTCAACCAGATCGGTAACAGTGTTGACAAGTCGCTCACCACTCTCGCGCATAATCCGAATGAATTCCGTTTTTTCTTCTTTCGAATAATTGTAACTATCATCTTCGAAGAAATTGATAAAGCCCAATATTCCGTTAAGCGGAGTACGAATTTCGTGACTGATATTGTTTAAAAATGCAGATTTAAGTTTTTCCGATTCTTCGGCTTTTTCTTTTGCTGCAATTAATTCCAGTTCCATCTGTTTTCTGGATGTGATGTCGTCGATAGTTGCCAGGTAGGTATTTTGTCCGTTCTTTTTTAAAAATGCAGTGGAAATTAACAGTGTTTTATTGGTCGATACGCCATCTCGCAGGAGTTCGATTGAGATTTCCTTTTTGTTGTATTCAGCCTTTTGGGTGATGGTATTGCGAATAATCTCTGAAAGCTGACACTTTATGCATGCACTGGCAAAACCACAATTAATGGTTCTGTTTCGAGTGCTTTCACAATTGAGAATGTCTCCAATTCGCTTATTAATAAGGTTTTCATCGTCTACGTTGAATTTTAATATCCCCTTGTGGTTGATTCGAATAATCCTTGACTCCTCGTCAAAAAGAATGATTGTTGATGGTGCTTTGTTGAAAATGGTGTTCAATTCGAGTTCGTTCTCGGCTGCAATATTGCGCGATTCTTTCAATCGCATTTCATAATTTTTTCTTTTTGAAATATCACGACCGCTGCTTAAAACCAATGTCTTGTTGTCTATTTCAATGAGTTTTGAAACGATTTCAACATAGATTAACTGATTGTATTTGGTGATATAGGTAGTTTCAAAAGTGAAGTTCTTCTGTCGTTTGATGATTTCAATCCTTTCCTTCCAATTTGAAATAATATCATCAGAAGCAAAATCGCCAATATTCATTGATGCAAACTCTTCTCTTGAATAACCAAGCCTTCTACAGGCGTAGTCATTAACCTTAAGTATGTTTCCGTCAAAATCGTGCAGAAACATGGCATCATTTAGTTCGTTAAAAAGCAGTTCAAATTTTTTGCTTCGCTTTTTCTTTTCCTTCACGTTTCTTTCTCCTCTGCCCATCTCTAAATTTTATATCTGCGTCGCTATTTTTCCAGATACAAAGATGGAAGGGGTTAAAGTTTATTGCAATAAGCAGATTGCTTAATCTCGTGTTTGAGTATTCTTATTTCCTGAAGAGGTGAACAACGGAAATTGGATGTTCAGAAAAATGGAAAGTAGTTAAAAAGCTTAATCGTCGAGTGAGGTTAACCCCGATCGTATAGCATATTTGGTTAGTTCGGGCAGGGTTCGTAACTCCAGTTTATCCATAATATTCTTCCGGTGTGTGTCTACTGTTTTTGAGCTAAGGAAAAGAATAGTACCTATTTCTTTTGAAGATTTTCCTTCGGCAATTAACTGAAGAATTTCTTTTTCACGTTGGCTTAAATCGGTTTCTTCTTCCTCTGTGTTATTGATTACTTCCTTATTAAGGACAACTCCTGAAATTTTGTTACAAACGTACTTTTTGTTAGCAACAACCGTGTTTATGGCTTTTATCAGTTCACTTGCGTCGGCATCTTTCAACATATAACCAAAAGCACCAGCATTAATCATACCGGTCACAAATCTTTTGTTGGAGTGCATCGACAACGCGATTACTTTGCATTCTGGATTCTCCTTAACAATCTGGCGGGTGGCTTCAATTCCGTTTAAACCTGGCATGGCGATGTCCATTACTACAACTTTAGGTTTTAGTTTAGAACATAGTTCCAAGGCCTCCCTTCCGTTATCTGCTTCTCCCACTACTTTCATATTTGCGATTTTCTCAATTACATTTTTGAGACCATCGCGGAGAATTTTGTGATCATCGACTAAAACGATTTCAATTTGCATTTATGCGGATGTTAGATTATTCTAAAGGTATATAAATTTTAACTTCCGTTCCTTTTTTCATTTCTGAATAAATTGAAATTCTACCATTCAGATTTTGTATCCGTTCTCTTACGGTAAAAAGACCAAACCCACCTTTCCCTATTTTTGTTTGTGGTATGTTTTTGACGTTGAATCCTTTCCCGTTGTCGGAAATCATGATTTCAAGTTCACCATTCAAAGCTTTGAGAGAAATGTTAATCTTTTTTGCGTGTGCATGTTTTACACTATTATTGACTAACTCCTGTACTATTCGGTATATGAAAATCAAATTGGATTCGGTGATTTGTAGTTCATTTACATCCGACGAAAATGTTGTTTTTATGCGGTGTTCCTCCTCTGTTTTTTCTGCAAGCCAATACAAGGTTTCAATTAGACCAAGTTCGTACAACACAGGTGGACTAAGGTCGTAAGTTATCTTTCGGGTATTTTCCAGTGCTTCTGAGATGTAGTTAATTACTGCTTTTAACTCATCAAGTATTTTGGGGCTGGTAGTATCTTTCTGAATATCTGTCAATTTCATTTTTGATATGACTAGCAGTTGGCTTAAATGGTCATGAATATTGGCTGCAATTTCTTTTCGTTGTTTTTCTTCAGACAATGAGATTTCTGTTGTCAGCATTTTCAACGATTTCTGGTATTCTTTTAGTTTGCCTTCCGTTTTTTTTCGTTTTGTGATATCTCGAATTACACTTACAACACCCAAGAACCATCCATCTTCTTCTTTTATGGTTGAAACGGTATTCTCGGTTTCAATTAAATTTCCGGTTTTATGTTTCATTTGAAATTGAGTGTGAAACACACCATCTTTTTCAAGTTTCGGTATACTTCGTTTTCCAAATTCCTCAAACATTTCCTGATTAATATGTAGCAGTTTTGTTTGTTTGCCAACAATCTCTCTTGGTGAATATCCAAAAATACGTTCAACGGCAGCATTAGCCAGTTTTATATTTCTAGCCTTAGGGTCAACTAATAAAACAGCTTCATCCAGATTATTTATAATTTTCTCCAACAGTATTCTCGACTCTTCGATTTTGTGCTCGTTTCTTTTCTTTTCAGTGATGTCAAGAATGATGGCGATTATTGATTCAACTCCCGAATGATCAATGACTTGAAGATAGGAAAGCGTCTCGATGATTTGACCATCTTTGCGAACTGCCAGAGCTTCAAAATCATGGATGAATCTGTCCTGCATTAGTGTTTCAATCATCAAATCTCTTTGCGTAGAATTCTCCCAAATAGAAATCTTCTTTGTTGACTGATTGATCAGCTCTTCTTTTGAATACCCAAATAAATCGATGTACGCTTGATTGACCTCCATTATTGCGCCGTCCGAAAGACGGGTAAAAACAATGGCAGTTGGGTTCATTTTAAAAAGTGTCGAAAATTTTGCTTCGCTTGCTTTCACCTTTTGTTCAATCGTGTTTTGTTGGGTTGTGTCCCTGACTGTAGAAATCATTAAATTCTGATCGAATACCGGTATGTTTTGGACTTCTATAATCTTTTTTTTGCCGGTGCCGGTTGTAATTTCGATATCCGTCCAAAGCATCTGGTTGGGGTCTCCATCTTCAATAGCTTTAAACATCTTCTCTTTTATTTGCTCCCTGTATTTTTCATCCGGATAAACTTTTTCAAAAAAACTGTCAATGTTATCCAAATCTTTTTCCGGCCAACCATAGATTTTCGAGAAATTTTTATTCATAAATGTAGTGGTGCCAATATCCATTCTATTTACGGCAATTCCCAGAGGAAGATTCTTCAAGATGGTTTCAATATAGACATTCCTTTCCTGCAACCTTTTTTTTACCTTTTCATTTTCAGCTGTTAGATTTAAAAGATCCTGCTTTTGCAATTCCAGTTTCTGAATGTATTTTCTTTTTGCTTTTATTTCGCGTTGAATTAATAAAAACAGAAGGGCTGAGGTTAGAAAAACAAACAACAGTCCTTTGTAGGTTTGAATGGTCGTTAAGGTAGAAACTGATAGTGTACTGCCGAAAATATGCAAAATAAATTCATCGGAGAAAATGATGTAAACGCAACTAATAATCAAATAGATCAAGGAAATCTTGGTGGAGCTGTAAAACTTACTTTTTAGATTACTGATTGCCATGTTTTTGAATGTGTTGAAATGTAAGACGACTACCGAAGGGGTAATGGGTCTGGCATTAACCTTCTAAAATACAACAATATAGATCGGGCGATTGTTTTGTTCTGGTTTCAGAGTGTAACGACGACTTCCTGAAGATCTCAATGTTTGGAACGTGTATCTTCTTGTTCTTGTTTTTTTCTTCTTCGTTCTGTTCTTCTGTTTTAGTTGATGTCTTTTTCTATCTGCACTTCAATTAAAAATACCGTCTTTTGGTATAAGGTCGTTTATAAAAGTCGTACTCGTATATCAAACGGATTTCATGAGTTCCCAACTGGTATTTTCGAAATTCCTGAGATATTGAGTAATCTACAGCATACCCAAGCCGGAGGTTTTTTAATACGACCAACTGCATGACTGCGGCAACAGTATTGTTGGTTCGGTACATTGCTCCGAGCCAAAATTTATTGTAGAATAAAAAGTTAGCAGAGACGTCTGCTTGAAGTGGAGCTCCAATGGCACCCTTTAACATAAAGGATGGTTTAAACCGAATTTGTCGCTGCTGCCCAAAAAGATATCCACCAATTAAATAGGCATATCTTAATTCAGCAAGTGAAGAATAGTTGTTTCGGTTGGCCTGAAAATCATTCTTGATAATTTGTGGAATTGAAAAACTGACATAGTAGTCTTTCGAGTAAACCATAGCTCCAATTCCCCAACTAACCATGAAATTAATGTGAACGTCTTCCATGAATTGGGGATCATCGATACCATCAGGATACAGCTGATATTGTGTTAAAAGGTTGTCGTAGTTAATAAAACCGGCCTTTAATCCCATGCGTAAATAGGTTTTCCAATCTAACCTGACCTGATAGGCATAGTCGGCAGTAACAGTTAACTTTTTTTCATAACCAATCCGATCGTCAACAATATTCAGCCCAATTCCATTATTCTCATTTTTTATAGGGGAGTAGAATGAAACTGACTTGGTGAGAGGGGCTCCATCGTGGCCGACATAATACTGACGGGTAAAAACCTGTATCCCTACTTTCTCCCACATACCGGCATAGGCCGGGTTTACCGTTTGTATGCTGTTCATGTATTGGGTGAAAATAGGGTCGGTTTGTGCTTGGGCTGAGATATGAAAAGCCATTACCATCATGAAAAGAACGAAACTTCTCTTCATGCAATTGGTAATTATATGTTGCTTTCTCCTTCCAGCCATTCCCGCTACGATATTATTAATAATATTCTTTAATACGAAATCATTACAAATCCTCTTTCCATATTTCCGTCTCCCTTGATCAAGATGTATAGGTAGTTACCTACCGGAAGTTTCTCACTGTCAAATTGGCCTTCGTTTGTTCGGCTTCCATCCCACCATGCTTTTTCATAGCTGCCCCAGAAGCTTAGATTACCATAGTGTTCATGTTCATACATTGATTCTCCCCAACGATCAAAGATTAACAACTTCGCATTCGGATATTTGTCGATACAAACGATTTGGAAGAAATCGTGAATGCCATCACCATTTGGTGAGAACCCTTCAGGAATAAATAATTCACAGTCTTCCTGGAAGTCCAGATACTCCGGATGTCCGTCGAAATCAATATCATCGTCGTAGTAAATGTTATTGTTGTTTAAATCCTCATATTTCGTTGGGATCAGGTCATTGTCGTCATCCGTATCACGCCAGTCACGGATTCCATCATTATCAAAGTCCTGCAAGTGTGGATTCGTTCCATATGGGTTGTCCGGATCATTGGTATTGTAATTCCCGAAGAAATTGTCGTAAGCATCATCCAATCCATCTCCGTCAATATCTGAATATTCAGGAATTAGCTCGGCAATACCTTTTGCTCCAATGTCATAACCTTCGACGCTATCAGGCACTCCATCATTGTCAGAGTCAGCATCCAGGTAATCAGGAGTGCCATCGCCGTCAGTGTCAACTGCGTCAATACCAACTTGCGATCCTTGTTCGTAAATATCATCCAATCCGTTTCTATTTTCATCCAATCCGCTTGGTGCAACATATTCACCTTCTGCCTGTGCTTCAATATTATCAATAATACCATCGTTATCCGAATCGATATCCAAACTATTTGGTACTCCATCACCATCCGAATCAATTGTCCGATCTCCTTCCTCCCAATCGACAATACCATCATTGTCATCATCAATATCAGTGCTATCGGCAACTCCATCACAATCCGAGTCAGCAAAAATACTGATGTACGCAATTCCCTGAGTACACATGCTATTGTAATTATCATCGCAAACTTCATAAATAAAGCTGTCGCGGTAAGCGATGCCACGTTCAAACTCATAGCGGAATGTACCATCATCGAATATGGTCAAAGTTCCCTGGGTTGGCTCAACCACCAGTGTGGTATTGATGATGAGTTGATCTCCATTTGGATCGAAATCATTTATGGTTAAGCTTCCAACGATGTTATTACAGCTACCAGTGAAATTGTCAACCATAACTGTAGGAGGCTCATTTGGAGGCAATACTGCCAATTGAACGAGCGCTTCGTCACACAATGTATCGCATGGAATACCATCGTCACAGATGCTGTAGGTAAAGGCATCGGTTCCGGTATAGTCAGTATTTGGCGTATATGTAACTGTAAAGTCGCTGTTAATTACGACTGTTCCGTTGCTTGGCTGGTTCGTAATAGTCAATGTTGATGCATCAATCGAGCTATTTGGATCTGTGTCATTGGCTAAAATATCAATGATTGTTGGCAGGTTATGGATAATGGTTTCAGTATCATCCTGTGCATCAGGACGAGAATTACCATAAATGGTTACCTGTGCAATACAAGTTGAAACATTACCATTAACATCAGTCGCAGTAACAGTCACACTGTTCTGACCAACATTCAGACAGTTAAAGTCTGTTTGGCTCAATTCAACTGAAGCAATTCCGCATTCATCGGAGCTTGCCAATACGATCATGCTTTCGTTAATTGATAATACATCACTGGCATCTAAGAACAATTCAATATCCTGACATACAATTCTTGGTGGAATTGTGTCTGCAATTGTTACTGTGGAATTACATGTTGCAGAGTTGCCTGCGAGATCCGTAACTGTAATTGAAACCAAATTATCTCCAATATTTGTACAATCGAAATCTCCTTTGTTAACTAATATCGATGCGATGCTACAGTTGTCATCGTAGGTATCCAATAATTGAGACGCAGAAACAGTCACCTGACCGTTTGCACCAAGATAGGTTGTGATGTCTTTACAATTCACGGTTGGAACGATGGTGTCGAGCACTTGAATGGTTGTATTACATGTTGAGCTGTTGCCACCTTCATCGGTCACGGTCAAGACTACGGAAATAAATCCGTTAATATCAGCACAATCGAACTGGCTAATGCTAACACTGAACAGCAAGTCACTTGCAGCAGTACAATTGTCGGATGAACCGCTGCCAATTGTTTGAAGGTCAATATCAGTCAATTGATAAACTCCGCTTTCATTCAAAGTGACCGTTATATCGTTACAAACTGCAATTGGCGGTTCATCATCCAGTGCGATAATCCGATGTTCAACGACGCCAATATTGTCGCAGGAGTCTTTAATGGCATAAGTACGGATCACTTCAGCTCCATTTGCGGTAGTTGTTTGTACGACGGTATAAAGCCCGAATGAGCTTTCCACAATTCCAGATTGATCGCTGGCAGAACCACCTGCTGCAACAAATTCGGCATAGCTTGCATACGACAATGTGGTGTCGCCCAAACAGACTATTTCAATGTCTGCAGGAGCGGTCATTTCAGGACCTACGTTGTCGAGTACCGTAATCACTTGCTGACATTGTGCCGTATTGCCGCAGGAGTCAGCTATTTCGTAGGTTCTGATAATTTGCTCGGGGCAGGTTCCCGGTGGGTAGCTTTCGTCAACCAAGGTGAATGTTTCGTTGACTAGCCCACAATTATCATTAGCCTGACCACCACCTGCAATAAATCCAGCCAAGTCTGTAAACGGTTCGGGTATTCCAGCTTCATAGCTAATTGAAACATTAGCAGGACATGAAATGGTCGGTTCTGTTAGGTCATGAATGTAGATGGTTTGAGTCGCAGTAGCCGTATCGCCGCAAAGATCCACGATCTGGTAAGTTCGTGTAACGGTCTCAGGACATCTCAATCCATCTGAACTTTCAGAAACCATTGCAAATGTACTTTGGTCGAAACCACAACTACTGTATCCAAATCCACCTCCAGCAATAAATTCAGCCAATGTTGTAAATGGAGTACCTAAATCGGTACGGCACTCAATGTATAAATCAGGTGAATTAATCAGGTATGCCGGCACCAGCTTATTGATGATGATCACTTGTGCATCGGTAGAAGTGTTTCCACAAGCATCGCTTATTTCGTAAGTCCTAACAATCGTGTCCGCATCAGTAGACGTATATGTTACTTCATCGATCAAATTCAACGAGGCAGTGTCGATTTCACAATTATCAAAGGCTGTTCCTCCTTGGGCGGTGAACTCGGCATAGTTAACCGCAGCATCAGGATATGGTGTACCAATGTTTATTCGCATATTTGCCGGCGCATTGATTGTTGGCGGCTCTTCATCAATTGCAGTAATGAAACGCTTAAGTTCAGCAGTATTACCACAATTATCAGTAATTGCGTAAGTCCGGTAAACCACGATTGGACAGCTAAAGGATGTGGTATCATCTGAAACGTGTCTGAAACTGTTATAATTCAGTCCGCAGTTGTCTGTAGCCATCCAACCATCAGATGCAAATTCATTATAATTTTGATATGGCGTTGGAATATTGCAAGTAACCGTTTGGTTTTGAGGAGCACGCACGAATACCGGTTTCTCAGTATCACGAATAGTAATCGTTTGAGTGAAAACAGAAATGTTTCCGCACATATCTTCAACTGAATAGCGTCTTACAATTCTTTGGTTGCATGGTCCACCAATTGGAGCTTCAGTTTGTACGCTAAAGCTAGATGTATTCAATTTACAATCTATGATATCATAGCCATCGGCACTCAAGAATGCATTAAGATTTGCAAATGCTGGAGGAGCAGAGCATTGAGCCGTAATACTCGTTGGACCAACAAAGATTGGTTTGGTTTCATCGATAATTGTGAAAATGTAATCTTTCACATAGGTGTTTCCGCATGAATCAGTCACTTGATAAGTACGGGTAATCGTTTCAGGACAAACTCCGCCATCTGACACGTCTTCATTAATAACAATGAAGGTAGTTGTGGTTTCGACCAAAGTACATTT
>NZ_JBSQYS010000025.1:0-63986 GCF_055140945.1 Sunxiuqinia sp. | reverse complement strand
CAGCTGGGGTTCGAACCCAGGACCCCATCCTTAAAAGGGATGTGCTCTACCAGCTGAGCTACTGAGTCATCCTGTATGTTGCCTTTTTGTTTAAAGGCGGTGCAAAGGTAAAAACTAAGATTTTAATTGCAAATTTTATTTTAGAAATATCTCTATTTATATCAACTTTTTTTCAATGTCAGGTGACTTTGGTGTCGTGGACAAAAAAAAGCTATTTTTGCCTGAAATTGATTTTTCAAGATAATGAAAGATAAAGTTGTCATAATAACGGGAGCTTCCTCTGGTATTGGCAAAGCCCTGGCGTATGAGTTCGCATCACGCGGAGCGGTTTTGGTGCTTGCTGCCCGACGAATAGAGAGACTACAACAAATTAAAGAGGAGTTAGCCGATTCTCAAATATTAACCGTGCAAGCTGATGTAAGTAATGAGCTTGATTGCCAGAAGATCATTGATCATACAATTGAGCATTTCGGTAAAATCGATGTGCTCATTAATAATGCAGGAATTTCGATGCGGGCATTATTTTCCGATTTAGAGGTTAATGTGATAAAAAAACTGATGGATGTTAATTTCTGGGGAACCGTTTATTGTACGAAAAGTGCGCTCCCATATCTGCTAAAAACCAAAGGATCTGTTGTTGGCGTTATTTCTATTGCCGGCTATGTTGGCTTACCTGCCAGAACCGGTTATTCTGCTTCCAAATATGCCATTCGGGGATTTTTAGATGCTTTACGAATTGAGAATTTGAAGAATGGCCTGCATGTGTTAGTTGCCGCACCCGGATTTACAGCTTCCGAAGTTCGCGAAGCGGCACTTACCCAAGATGGAAGTTTGCAGGGGAAAACACCTCGTAACGAAAGTAAAATGATGACGGCTGAAGAATGTGCCAGCAAAATAGCAAAGGCTGTAAAAAAACGTAAGAGAGAACTCATCTTAACATTCATCGAAGGTAAGTTTACGGTTTTCTTAGGAAAATTTTGGCCGGGTTTGCTTGATAAGCTAACCTATGATCACATGAAAAAGGAACCAAACTCTCCACTAAAATAGAAGCGAATGCTTATTCACGAAACTCAGGTACGCGTATATTACGAAGACACCGACAAAATGGGGGTCGTTTATTATGGCGTCTATCCCCGGTATTACGAAATTGGGCGTACGGAGATGATCCGCAGCCTTGGGATATCCTATAAGGAGATTGAAGATGCAAACATTCTGCTTCCTGCACGGAGTTTAAATGTGAGCTATCTTAAGTCGGCTTATTATGATGATTTATTGACGATTAAAACCATTGTGGAGGAATTGCCCAGTGTTAAATTCCCGATTAAAACTGAAATTTATAATCAGAAAAATGAATTGATTAACAAAGGGGAGGTTGTACTGGTCTTTTTTAATGGGAAAACAAACAAACCATGTCGAATCCCGGATGATTTTCTGAATGTAATGACTCCTTATTTTAAATCGAAACGTGATTGAGAACGGAATAAGTAAAACTAATTATTACAAAAATCCAGATTAGCACTCCGGCCACTTTATTGAACCACCAAAGTAACCTTAAATTAAAACGGTGACGAAACATGCTAACCAAGCTGGTGAGAATGATCCACCAGCTACATGCTCCTGCAAAAACTCCAAACACAACAAAAAAAGCCTGATAAGGTCTTTCCATGTTCAATACAATTCCTGTACTCGCAAAAACGGCAAGAAAAACAAAAATGACGAGTGGATTTGGAAAAGTAATTAGAAAAGTTGAACCAAAATCTTGAAGATAAGAAGAGCCTTTTTTCCTGAATTTTCGAATATCCTTTACCGGGTTTTTGAGGAAAATATGTACCCCCAGTAATAAAATAATGATTGCTCCAAGTGTTTGAAACGTAAGCTGATATTGCTTGATAAAATTGATAAGCCAAGTCAGGCTAAATCCGGCAATTACGGCATAAATTGCATCAGAAGTAGCTGCTCCCATTCCTGAGACAAATCCGGCAATCCTGTTTTTGTTAACCGTGCGTTGAATAATAAGCACACCGATTGGACCAAGCGGTATTGACACTCCCAATCCGATCATTAGTCCTTTTATAAATAATTCGAAAAACATGTTGCAAAAGTAATTAATTGAGAAGTTACTTTTCAACGATTTTACTCTAAAATTCGTTGTTGGCAATTTATTTGTATTTTTACTTAAACAATAAAAAATACGTAGTAAAAATGAAAAGCATCAACCTTATTATTTTATTAATTGCACTATCATTGCAAGGAATGTCACAGGATTTTCAGTTAAAATTATGGCCTGCTGGGGCACCAAATAAAAACACCCCTCCGGGTGAAGAAGAGTATTATAAACAACGAGGTACGTTCCGGTATGAAAATATATCTGAAGCCGAGTTATTTGTTTATCAGCCCGAAGAGGATAAAAATACAGGTGCCGCAGTAATTATTTGCCCCGGTGGTGGATATCATGTTGAGGCCATTGACCATGAAGGATTCCGGATTGCTCAATACTTAAAAGAGCATGGAATCACAGGGATTGTTTTAAAATATCGCTTACCCTATGGGAACTCTGAGATTCCTTTGACTGATGCGTTGCAAGCAATACGTTTTACACGCTCAAAAGCTTTGGAGTGGGGAATTGATCCTCAGAAGATTGGAATTGCTGGCGCTTCGGCAGGTGGTCATTTGGCGTCAACAGCCGGTACTCATTTCGATCTCGGAAATCCAGAGGCTGACGATCCGATGAGTAAAATTAGCTCCCGACCAGATTTTATGTTATTACTGTACCCGGTAATCAGTTTCAAGGAAAGTGTTGGACACATGGGATCGCGAAAGAATTTGATTGGAGAAACAAACGACTGGAAGATTGCTAAAGAATTTTCGAATGAATTGTGGGTGACCGAAAACACTCCACCCGTTTTCTTTGTTTTAGCCGATGATGACAGAGGGGTGATTCCTGAAAATTCGATTTCGTTTTACCGGGCGTTAAAAGAAAATAATGTTCCTGCGGAGTTACACATATTTGCTGAGGGAGGGCATGGATTTGGAATGAGAAGCGAAAGAGAAATCCCTGTAGATAATTGGCCTGATTTATTTGTTGATTGGCTAAAGTCGATGAAAATTGTAACTGAATGATAGAGGCAAAACATCCAAATCAGCGTTATAAGTATTGTCCAAGTTGTGGTTCTGCGCAGTTTCAACAGTCGGGCGAAAGATCGAAAAAATGTTCTGATTGTGGGTTTCAAGTGTTCTTCAATACCTCATCGGCAGTTGCTGCAATTATTTTTGATGAAGCGGGTCGAATGATGCTTACACGAAGGGCCATACAGCCGCACAAAGGCATGCTTGATTTGCCTGGCGGATTTGTAGATCCGATGGAGACAGCAGAAGAATCTCTTGCTCGTGAACTTCAGGAAGAATTGGGAGCGAAGGTCAACAAAATGGAGTACTATTGTTCGTTTCCAAATATCTATCCGTTTTCAGGCTTGGAAGTTTTTACGCTTGACCTGGCCTTTATTGTTGAGTTGGAGACTGTTCAGAATTTAAAGCCAATGGATGATATTTATGCCATTGAATTTTATCATCCGGCTGAGGTGGATTTAAAGGAACTTCCTGCTCTGTCGATGAAAAATATTATAAAAAAATTGAATGAAAGAAGTTAAGACAATTAAGGAACGAATCAAACAATTGCGGACTGAAATGAAGCTGACTGATGTTCAGGCAGTCTATATTTCCGGAACCGATCCGCATCAAAGTGAATACATGCCCGAACACTGGCAAGTTCGTGAGTTTATTAGTGGGTTTACAGGTTCTGCCGGGCTTGTTGTTATTACAATGAAAAAGGCGGCACTATGGACTGATTCGCGTTACTTTCTGCAGGCTTCCGAGCAGTTGAAAGGGACTGGCATCGAGTTGATGAAACAGCGCATGCCGGAAACGCCTGAACCTACCGATTGGTTAGCAAGCGTATTGGCTCAAAATGAAGTTGTGGGAACTGATTTCACCTGCTTGTCAGCAACACAATATAGTCAATTAAAACAAGCGCTTTTAGCTAATGAACTCATGTTGAAAGACGTCGGTGATTTATTTGAACCAATATGGGAAGACAGACCTAAATTACCAATTGATCCAGTGTTTGAACACGACTTACTTTATTCGGGACAGCAAAGAACCGATAAAATCAAGGATATTTTGACCTTTGTTAAAGCGAATGGAGCAAATGCAACACTGATTACAGCCCTGGATGACCTGGCCTGGACCTTTAACCTCAGAGGGAAAGATGTTTCGTATAATCCGGTTTTTATTGGTTTTGCTTTTTTATCCGAAAGTAAAAATTGTTTGTTTGTCAATAAAGGCAAGTTAAGTGAAAAGCTAGTTGAAAAGCTGACTGAGCAGGAGATCGAAGTTTGTGATTATGAGCAGTTTTATCCGTTTTTGGCGGGACTGACGAACGATTGTACGATCATGATTGATGCTGATCGCACGAATCAAGCCGCTCGTATTGCATTTCCCAAATCGTTGAAAGTGGTGGAGCGAACATCTGTCGCGACACTCTTGAAATCCCAAAAATCAACATTCGAAATTATCCATATTCGAGAAACCATGAAAAAGGATGGGGTCGCGATGGTTAAATTTTTATACTGGCTCAATAAAGTTGTTGGTAAAGAAGATATTACTGAGTTTGATGTCGTCGAACAATTAGTGCATTTTCGGTCACAACAAGAGGATTTTAGAGGTATTAGTTTTTATCCTATTATTGGATTGAATGAAAATGGAGCAATTGTTCATCGTTCGGTAACAAAAGAATCAGCTGCTTCTGTTGGTAAAGACGGGATTTTGCTCTTTGATTCAGGAGGCCAATATTTGGGAGGAACAACAGATTTGACAAGAACTGTCGCTCTTTCGGAGCCTGATGAAAAACAAAAGCGTGACTTTACATTAGTACTGAAAGGAATGATTGGCTTAAGTAAAGCAAAATTCCCTGTGGGAACGGTGGGAAGCAACCTCGATGCGTTTGCCAGGAAGCATCTTTGGGCGAATGGCTTGAATTACGGACATGGCACCGGACATGGTGTAGGATATTTTTTGAATGTGCATGAGGGGCCCATGAGTATTCGGCAGGAGTACAATGAGCAGACGATTAAGCCAGGAATGGTGCTTTCCAACGAACCGGGGGTGTATCGTGAAGGAGAATATGGCATTCGAATTGAGAACATGATTGTTTGTGTAGAACGGGACGATAATCAATTTGGCCGTTTTCTTGGATTTGAAACACTTACTCTTTGTCCGATCGACTTAAAGTTGATTGACAGCGAGATCATGAGTTCCGATGAATTAAGCTGGCTCAATAATTATCATCAAAAAGTCTACGAAACATTATCACCATTTCTAGATTCAGAACACGAAGAATATTTAAAGACACTAACCCAGAAAATAACATAACACAAAGAAGCCGCTTACAATTATTGCAAGCGGCTTCTTCCTTTTTATCATTAAAAGATAACAGGGCATCGTATTCTTTCGAAGTTCTTTAAAAGCGATAGCTCAGACTAAAATAAAAACTCCTTCCCGGAGAATAGATCGGACGACTTTCGGCGTTGCGAACTGATCTTGATAAGTGTTCGTAATAGGCTTCATCAAATATGTTTTGCAGTGAAGCTGTTACATTTAGGTTTTGTATAATCGGGTAGGAGGCTTTTATATCCAGCACGTTAAATGCTGGAGTTTTTGTTTCTCCGTAGCTCTTTGCAATTCTGTTTTGTTCAAAGGCATGCCGGAAATTAAGCTCTGTTCGTAGTTTTTTGTTGATGAATGAGCCAATCAATCGGTAGCGAAATTCCATTGGTGGTATTTCGGGCAAAGCTTCGTCGGTGGTGGTGTTTTGCCCGTGCGCGTATGCCAATTCTGCTACCTGCTGAATTTGCCTGTTGATAATCTGTTTCCAACTGGCTTCGAACCCCATGATTTTTGCTTTGTCTACATTAACGAATTGCCTTACTCCGGGAGCCGTAGCCATCTTGGGAGACAAATCCTCCCTTATTTCCGAAGAAATATAATTGTTGAGGAACGATGAAAATAAGTTCAGATTAAGATCTGTTATGTCACTTTTATAATTGAAAATCAGATCGGCCTGATTATTGGTTTCAGGTTTCAATTCAGGATTTCCAATCATTTCATAGGGATCGAGTCCGATCGGGAAGTAGTTGATGTAGCGTTCGGCCAGGCTCCCACTTCGCTGTGCGCTTCCCAACCAAAGACCAATGGAAAAGTTGTCGGTGACTGTTCTGGTTCCTCCAATACTTAAGGCCGGACTGACGATATCGGAACTCATGTCTGTGTAATTGGCAGCAAATCCGGCATCCGGATTTTGTGCTTCGGCATGGTTCAGCTCCAGTCGCCCGGAAAACACTAAATGAAAGTGATCTCCCTGACTATGATACTCTGCAAAAAGACCGTTTTTTCTTATTCGGGCATCCTGCCATACATTGTCCGTCAATGTTTTTCCTGCCATTGGTCCCATCAGCATGTTGCGTTCGCGTGTTCCATCGGCGTTTTCAATACGCATGTCGGTTCCGGCGTATAACCAGTCATCATCAAAATCGAAACGCAATTCGGTTCGGCCGCCGGCATTGTTCGTTTTAGCAGAAGTGTTGGCATCAACCATCCGCGGATTGAGTTCTTTATCAGCATTGTCCATCAAATGATCGACCTTGGTTGCATACATTGTTGTATTCCACGATGACAGTGCTCCACGATAAAAGACTGCTTTGTGCCCCAGATTGATCAGCCAGGTGTCGTCTTTTCGCAAATCCATGGGCAGGGCCGGAAAGTCAACATCTTTTCCATAGTTGTTTGAAACCTGCAATCTCATGGTTTGTGTCGAGCTCAGTTTCAGTCCAATTTTGCCACCAATGTTTGAGCGATAAAAATTAGCCGGTATTTTCACACCATCACCATCGGTATAATCATTGCCTGTTGATAGCGAACCAAACAATTTGATGTCGGCATGTTTTGATGTAATGCCTGCCAATGCTTCTGATCGGCTTATTTCTCCGTTGGTTTCGTAGCTTGTTCCCATGCGTCCGTTTAAGTTGGCTTTGTCGGTAAAATTTGGGTCGGCACTTTTAAAGTTGATAGTTCCGCCAAACGCGTTTCCGTAGCGCAAACTATGTGGTCCTTTCATTACTTCGGCTTCAACAATCATATTTAAAGGCACTTGGCTCGACGCCGGATCCATGCGATTCGGACAGGCAGCTGTAGCGCATTGCGAACCGTCAATCACCAAATTGATTTGGTCGTATTTGAATCCGCGAAGCACTGGGTCAAAACCATAAGCACCGCTTTTCCGGATGCTGGATATTGAACTGAATTGTTCCAGTATTTGCCCAGCGTCGTGAGCCAGTTTGTCCTGAACCTGCAAGGTCATTTGCTCTTGTTCTCCTGCATTGGGATGTATGCTGATAAATGTTACCGGTTGTAGGTTGTGACTTTTAGGTTGCAAAGCAAGCTGGTGTTTTTTGAGTGCCTGATCCAGTTCTTCAGCCGTGAATGATCGTTTGCCATATTGTACATGCGATATGGTTAAGGTAATTGTTGGTTGAAAATTAATTGTTATATCGCCGGATTTAGATGAAATGCCTTGTTCGTTGCCATAAAAAAAGTTGGCGTCCGGTATTGGTCTATTGGTCTCTTCGTCTATCAGTTTAAATTGACGAGTTTGTGCCTCTGAATCAAGTGTAACTAACAAACCGCTCAATATGAATCCAATAAAGGTGATGAAACTTCCGAATTGAAATTTTAATCTCATTATTCATGATGTTAATAAGTTAGAATTATTTTTTAGTGCTGATTAGCAACTAAAGAAAAGTAATGGATAAGTAAAAACTTAGGATTTTGGAGGATGGAAAATACGACAACTAGTTAATAAGTTGTAGTTGTTTTGGTTCATTGAAATTAGTTGCCGGCTTTTTTGTTGCGGAATTGAGGGGAGTTCATTTTTTGTGGAGAAAAACTGGATTTCACTTTTCCGATTTGATGATTCCGGAAGCTCCTGTTTTTGCTCTTCTTGTTCGTCTAACTTCTTCTCAAGCTGGCAACAACCCTGGCAGGCTGAGTCCGGTATATCTTTTTCAATACAAAGAAACTCGGCAATGTAGTCCTGATTGATTTTAAAGGAGATGAGGATAGCCAAATCTGTAAAAAGATGGAGAGCTATCGTCGTTACTAAACCGAGTGCTATTATTTGCCTGATTAAGCTATTTTGCATTGCCTGATTTTACTCAAATTAGGGCTGTGAGTGTCTATTAATTCAAATGACAAAACAGGTCGTGAATTGTTCAGTAGGTATGATAAATTGAGCGGGATGAATCGTTAGGAGGCTATATTGGTCTAATTGAAAGGGAAAGCTATTCCGACTGCTTTAGAGAGCTCCTTTTAGTTTTTTATCGATCCATTCCTCCGCACTTTCCAGTTTTAGAAAAGTTTTCATGTTATAATCAAACATGCTCATTATTTCGCATACCAGATATCCTAAACTAAATAACAAGGGAGAGCATACCAATGCCATTTTGCAGTCTTTTAAATCATCTTTTAACGATTTCATGTGTTCAACAAGGTTCATGAATTCGTTATGTGCTGGATGATAATCGACGTTTCGAAGGTCTGCGATTAGGGTGGTGTTTTTTGAAAAAAAACGATGGTTAACCAATGTGTCCATCATTTGTACACACTCATTGTAGTTAACCTCTCCGTTAGCGATGATAAAAAATACCGTTTTATCATCGGAAAAATAATAATTGAAGCCGTTTTCTTCAAGTTGTTCCTTCATTCCAATAAATATCTTAAGCAAGCGGTGCAGTGTTAATTAAAAAGATTGAGTTTTTTATAACAGTATAATATGCTTTTCATTCATGCATTGTATTTTTGAGGTTCACTTTTAAACTATGTACACACAGGAACAAGCGAAACAATTACGAAAGCAATTCTGGACTCTTTTTGCCAAGCGCTGTAAAGCGGTTCCTGAACTGCAAGAGAAAAAGAAAAAGTGGGTTTTGTACGACACGAAGATCTCTGGATTAGATCTCAAATTTGACGTAACCCGTCAATCAGCCAGCGTAATGATTGAATTGAATCACCGAAATGAGAATAAACGATTGGATTTGTTTGAAAAACTTCAAAATTATCGCCCACTATTGGAGGACGGATTTGAAAATGGCTTGGAGTGGGATTTCATGTATGTAAGAGAAAGTGGGGAAGAAGTTTGTCGTATCTACACTGAAATGGAAGGAGTCGACATTCATCAACAAAAGCAATGGCCCGACATTTTTAACTTTTTTATTGCAAACATGCTCAAGCTGGAAAACAACTTTATGGATATCCGGGACGTGCTGAAAGAGGAACTTTAGCCTCGGTAAAAGAATAGGGTACTTTAAATTATTTCTATAGTTTTACATTCAAATATTGGAATGTGGATTTTGCAACTCAGAAAAATAAAAACATAGCCTCACAACTCCGCCGTGGTGATGTGAGGGCATTCGATGAGCTTTATGGGTTGTATAGCCAGCGGTTATATGGGTTCGCATTCTCAATGTTGAAAAACAAGGAAGATGCTAAGGAAGTGGTACAAGAAACATTTCTTAAGCTTTGGAATAAAAAACAAGAGATCAATACCTCACATTCATTAAAGGCATTTCTGTTTTCAATTGCTTACAATATTACTGTTGATCTATTCAGAGAACGCGCCAAAGATGCTGACTTCTTAAGTCAGTTGAAGAATCATCTTAGTCAGGAATCAAATAAAACAGATGAGCTGCTGATATTTAATGAGCTGAACGAGCGTTTATCCAACCTTGTTGCCGAACTTCCGGAGCAACGAAAAAAGATTTACCTGATGAGTCGTGAAGAGGGATTAGGACACAAGGAAATTGCTGAAAAGTTGGGAATTGCTGTCAAAACTGTTGAAAACCAAATCAACCTTACCTTAAAATACATTCGTAAAAACATCGATTCGAATAACTTCCTGTTTTTTCTTTTTGTTTGTTTATTTTGTTGAATATTAGCTGTTTGGTCTGAAATAGTTAAAATTTGTTTATTTTTCTTTGGGGGGTACTGTCCCTTTTTCCGTATTACCTTTTGTAGATTGAAATCGAAATCAATGCAAAAAACAGAATTGCATTGCTGAACGGAAAAAAATGGAACAAAAAAAGGAAATAACAGATTTAATAAGGAAGTATCTTGAAAACAAGTGCGATGAAAGAGAGCTGACTGAATTGGTCGAACTTTTTCATGAAGACGAATACCAACAAAATATTGAGCGGCTTTTGTTTGAGTATTGGCAAAGAACACCTTCTTTTCAAAATACGATACCCAAGTCAGAGCTGGACGAGATGCTAAACTCAATTCATCATCAAATTAACTTGCAGTCAAAGGAGACGGGTGGGGTGATTCGGAAATTAGCAAACTATGCGGTTCGAGTTGCTGCCATTTTATTTATCCCACTTCTTATAGGATCCGTTTGGATGGTGAGTCAAAATAGTGCTTACAATAATTCCGATGAGATGATTACGCTGGAAACACCATATGGCTCGAAGTTAAAGACGACATTGCCAGATGGTACTGAGGTGTGGCAAAATGCTGGAACGACATTGAAATATCCTGCACGTTTCACAAAAAGAAATCGAAAAGTAGAACTAATTGGAGAAGCCTATTTTCATGTTTCTTCCGACAAGGGAAATCCTTTTTATGTTGAAACGACTGATGGCACAGTTAAAGTTACCGGGACTCGTTTTAATGTTTCCGCTTTTCCTGATGATGATTTTTATTCGGTTGTTTTGGAAGAAGGCAAGGTTGCTTTTCAACCGGAAGATTCAAAACCACTCATGCATTTAGCTCCCAAAGAAAAAATAACCGTAAACAGAGTCGCCGGAACCATCCAAAAGCAAAAAACGGATGTCGAAAAATCAATCTCCTGGATTGACGGGAAACTGATATTTCGAAATGATCCACTTGGTGTGGTTGTTAAGCGCCTGGAAAGATGGTATAATGCTGATATTGTGTTGAATGATCCTGATGGTTCGCTGGCCAAACATCAGTTAACGATTACCGTTCAAAATGAAACATTGCGGCAGGTGCTCGACTATATCACTGAAGCTACTAACCTAAATCTTGAGGTGGAAGATTCAGCCTTAAATGCAAATTCAACATTTATAAAAACAAAATATATTGTCTCAAAAAAGTATAATTAAAAACGAAATACGAATGCAACACAAATAAAAAAGGGAAGATGCTGCTACATCTCCCCTTTAGGGTTCTCTTGAATAAACAATCTTCTAGTTAAAAATTGTAAAACTCAAACCATTGTAAAATTATGGAAAAAAAATGTAAAAGGTTTGATCCGGGTTTATTTTATCCCGAGATCATTAAAATCGTAAGGCTTATGAAACTCACAGCTCTTTTTGTTATCCTCGTGGTAAGTCAGGCACTCGCGATTAACTCGTATTCGCAAACTACACGCCTGAGCTTGGATATGACAAATTCTACCGTTAAAGATGCGTTGATTGAGATTGAAAGAAATACAGATTTCTTTTTCTTATACAGTAACGACTTAATTGATGTTGATCGTAAGATTGATGTGGTGCTTACCAATAAAAAAATTGATGAAGTATTGGATGCCGTTTTTCAGGAAACCAACATCAGATATTCAATTAAAGATCGACAAATTATTTTAAAACCCGAGAGTGCGAGCGGCTCAAATGATATACGTTTATCGCAGCAAGCGGTTGATGTTAGTGGAACAGTAACCGATCCAACAGGCTTTCCATTGCCTGGTGTTACTGTGCTTCAAAAAGGAACAACCACCGGAACGATCACTGATGGCAATGGTAACTATTCTATTTCAGACGTTCCTGCAAATGCTACTTTGGTTTTCTCATTTATAGGAATGAAAAGCCAGGAAGTAGCCTTGAGCGGACGTAGCAAAGTTGATGTTGTTCTTCAGGAAGAAACGATTGGTATTGATGAGGTTGTTGCTATTGGATACGGTTCTGTAAAAAAGAGCGATTTAACAGGATCTGTTTCTTCGGTCGATCATCAGAAATTGGAAAAGGCCAACAAGGTGGATGCAATTTCTGCGCTTGAAGGACAAACTGCTGGAGTGGTAATTCAACGTACTGACAACAAACCGGGAGCTGGTGGATTTAATATTCGTATTCGTGGTGCGAGTACAATTAACTCTAACCAAACTGCCGATCAAGGAGGTTTTAATCCTGGGCAAAACCCACTTTTTATTGTTGACGGAATCTTTGTTGATGATATTTCCTTCTTGAATCCGGCAGATATCGAAAGAATGGATATTCTAAAAGATGCTTCAGCTACTGCAATATATGGTTCCAGAGGTAGTAACGGTGTAATCCTGGTTGAAACAAAGCAAGGTAAAGAAGGAAAGTTAAAAGTAAGCTATAACAATTATTTCGGTCTTAAACAGGCTTATCATTTACCAGCTATGCAAAACGCTGCCGGCTATGTAGAGTTGGTGAAAGACGCTGCTGTTGGCAACCAGTTCGCAGCTGGAAATCTTGATTATCGGAAGAGCGATGTTGTGCTTTCAGACTATTTCGATGCTGAAGAATTGCAAAATGTTGCCGATGGGGTTGATACCGATTGGGTTGATCTGATACTGGCGAATGGGTTTCAAACCAACCATACCTTGAATTTAAATGGAGGGAATGATAAGACCGTTTACTCTGCAGGTTTGGGATATACCAATGACAATGGAACGCTAGATGGAGAGGATTTTACGAGATACAATGTAAGGGGTAGTTTGTCATCTGACCTGGCGAGTTGGTTAAACGTCAGTTTTGCTAATTATATGACCTATGCAATTCAAAACACCGGAAGTTGGGAAGGCTTTCGGAGCGCATATCGATTGAAGCCTATTGGTCGTCCATACAATGATGACGGTTCTCTGCGCTTTTATCCAATATCTAAGGAAACTCAAATTACGAACCCGCTGTTTGAGGCGGATAATATTACGAAAGAAACCAAATACCTCCAGTGGTTGGGTGATATTGCTTTAAAGTTTACTCCGGTAAAAGGCTTAACGGTAACCTCTAAATTTTCGCCTAATCTAAAATTTTCGCGTTATGGTGAATATCGAGGATTGTACTCTAAAAGTGTAAGTGGAAATGCTTCAAATAGAAGAGCTCAGGTAAATAATTCTAATTATTTGTCATATTCCTGGGATAATATTGCTAATTATAAATACAAAACGGGAGTACATGCGTTCGATGTAACCGCGGTAATGTCAAGATTTTTGGAGCGTTCTGAGGGATACTATACTCAGGTTAGAAACTTTACAACCGATGATTATTTGTTCCACAATTTAGGTGCTGGTTTAGATATTAGAGATGTTTCCAGTGATTTTTCAAAACAAACACTGGAATCATACACAGGCCGGTTGAGTTATAACCTAATGGACAAATACCTGGTTACATTAACAGGTCGTTATGACGGTTCATCGATATTGTCAGACGAAAATAAATGGGCTTTCTTCCCATCTGCAGCTTTTGCATGGAAAATGATGGAAGAAGATTTTATGCAAAATCAAAAGTTGCTTTCTAATGCAAAACTGAGGTTGAGTTATGGACAAACCGGTAACAATGGTCAAGGTGGAGGATTAAAGCCACTGGGTTCTCAATCACTGTTGGGTAGTAGTGCAACTAATTTGGGTGGTTCTTCTGTATCCACTGCATATATTACAGGCTTGGCAAATGAAGACCTTACCTGGGAGAAAACAACAGAGGTGAACCTTGGGGTTGACTTTGGATTTCTAAATAATAGAATATTTGGGTCTATCGATGTATATAACCGAGAAACTACAGGAATTATCTTTTTCACGCCACTGCCTTCAGTTACCGGCTATAACGGAACATACGATAATGTGGGAGAATCTACGAATCAGGGAATTGAAATAGGCCTAAACACGGTGAATATCGATAAAAGTGATTTCCAGTGGACAACGAATTTCAATTTTGCAAGTAATAAGAATACCATCAATAAGCTCTATGGTGATCTTGACGAGATTATTTTTAACGTATCAGGTACTAATCTTATTCATAAAGTAGGAGAAGCAATAGGTTCTATTTATGACTATGAATTAGACGGTATTTGGCAGTTGGATGAAGCAGCTGAAGCAGCCAAGTACGGACAAACACCAGGGCAGGTAAAAGTTAAAGACTTGAACAATGATGGTGAGATTACTCCAGATAAAGACAGAAAAGTGTTTGGTCAGGTTACCCCTAAATGGACTGGTGGTATAACAAGTAACATGAACTATAAGAACTTTGACTTTTCGTTTTCTATTATTACCAGCCAGGGAAATAAAATGTTGAGTAACTTCCACAGCAATACATCGTTTCCCTGGGATAGTGATCCTTCAAGAATGTTCAATGGTTATGATGTAGACTACTGGACACCAACAAATCCGATCAATAGCTGGTATCAACCAGGTAACGGAGGATCCTATCAACAAATAATCAAGTACAAAGATATTTCGTACACGAAAGTTGGATATATCACGGTGGGTTACACTCTTCCCAGATATGTCTTGGATAAAATTAACGTCGGTAGTTTAAGGATATATACAACCGTTCAAAATCCTTTTATAATCACACCTTATGATGGATGGGATCCTGAGAATGCCGGTAGAAACTCCTGGGGTGCTGCCTTCATGTCGCGTACCTATTTAGCAGGTATTAGTCTAAATTTCTAATAACTATAATTTAAAAGCAAGATGAAATATATAAATACAAAAATATTGGGATTACTGCTGGCAGTTGGCGTGTTAGTTGCCGGTTGTGATAGTTACCTGGAGGAAGAAAACTATACCTCTCTAAGTATTGAAACGGCCAAATCAAATCCTGAAACATTTGACCAACTAGTTGCCTCTGTTTATGAAAGAGCCAGAGAAACAACTACGCATTACACTGCGGATATGTACTATCAGTTGGAAGATTTAGGAACTGATATTGTTACAAGAGGTACAGCGGTTACGGGAACGAGTGACTTAAACGACTATGTGAATTTCTATTCAACGAATTGGACTATAGGTGTATATTGGGCCAACCAGTACAGTATTATCTCTGCTGCCAATGTTGCTATAGGTACTGCAGATGAAATTGAAGAACTTGAGCCTGGTGCTAAAACAACCGGTATCGGAGAAGCCAAATTTTTTAGAGCAATGTCGTATTTTAACTTGGTCGAAAATTATGGTGGCGTGCCACTGGTTTTGAATCAGGTTACAACAGCAGAGACGAATTATGTGCGTGAAAGCGAGGAAGCAATCTATACACAAATAGTACAGGATCTTCAAGATGCTTTATCAGCAGTTCCCGAAAATCCAAGTGTATACGGAAGAGTTTCAAAGGATGCTGTAAGACACCTTTTATCTAAGGTATTATTAACAAGAGGTTATAAGTCATTTGCTGCAAGTTCTGATTTTACTGACGCTGCTGCTTTGGCTGAAACGGTGATCACAAATCATGATCTGGTAGCTTCTTTCGAAAATTTAGTAAGTATCGATAACCAACGGAATTCGGAAGTTGTATTTGCGTATTTGTTTGGAAGCAATTCTGTTAGTAGAGGTTGGGGGAATTCGAAACACATGATGTATAAGTTCAGATTCTTTGATTATCCTGGCTTATCCAGAACTGTGAAGGGCCTTGGACCAATGCCTACTCCTTTTTACTACTCGCTTTTTGATGATGATGACGAACGTGCTGAAGCCACATTTGATCGGATCCTTTTTGCGACAGAAGATTTTGATGCAATAGTTGGCGAAGATACAATAAGCAGGTTTGTTGGCGATACAGCTGTATATTTCCCAAAAGTTGCATGGACAGCTGCAGAAATGGCAGCTGCTCCTTATAAAGTGATTAATCCTGACAAATACCTTGTAAGCGATGGCATAACCACTGTTCATTATCCCATGTTTAGCAAATTTGACGATCCTACAGTTCCTTTTACACAGCCCGATCAATCTTCGCAAGGAGAACGAGATATGGTTGTGATGAGGAGTGGAGAAGCTTATTTGATTGCTGCAGAAGCTTACCTTGAATCATCGAATACGACTGACGCAGCAGCTCGCCTTAGCGAGTTGCGTGCCAGAGCAGGTTTAACAACTGCTGTTGCTCCAGGTGATGTTACTATCGACCTGATTCTTGACGAAAGAGCCAGAGAACTAGCTGGTGAAGTAAACAGATGGATGGACTTGAAGAGAACTGGTAAGTTGATTGAAAGGACTTTGGCGCATAATCCACATGCAGCTTTCAACAACGCACTCACATCAAAACACCTCTTAAGACCTATTCCTCAAACCGAAATCGATAATAGCGGCGGCAGTATCACTCAAAATGACGGATACTAGAAAAGTAGAAATAGAATTTTATAGTATATAAGCTAATTTTGATATAGGCAGGTGATTAAATTGCCTGCCTATTTTTCGTATAATCTTGTCCGGAATTCACACAAAACGAACTAATCCTAAATGCATTTATATCGAACTTATTTAATAAGAGGCAAATGGAATTTTCTTTTTCCACTCCTTTTTGTTTTCTGGTTTCTCTTTACTTCTGAAAGTCGTCCATTTGAGCGAGAAAATTTAACTGTTGACAATCAGCTCACTGTAGATCCAATCGGTAATCGCCAAATAGATTTTGATCAGGAACTTTTTCTTCAGTTAGTTCAAGCCAATGACCAAACTGTTTTTAAACTTTTGGAAAAAGATATTCAAACCTCAAATCCTCGGAGCCTGAGCGTTCAGTTTGCAATTTTAACGGCTTCATTTTGTACTGAAGGATCGCGCTATTTCAATTCTGAAGCAGTCTTTCAACAGCTCGATAAAATCCTGGATGGTCTGCTTGAAGCTCAACGATCGAACGGAACGATTGATGCTGGAGGGAACAAACAGTCACCACCCGACACGGCTTTCTTAATCGATAATTTAGGACCTGCAGCAAACGTATTGGTAAAAAGAAATTCGGAGGAGTCCATAGGCCTAAAAAAACGGTTGGATAGCTTTTTACTGAAAGCGGGAGAGGCTCTTTTAACTGGTGGAGTGCATACGCCCAATCATCGTTGGGTGATTTCCTCAGCGTTGGCCCATCTCTACGAAATTTATGGCGATAGCCGATACAAGGAGCGTATCAACCAATGGCTGGCTGAAGGGATTTATATCAATAAGGATGGTCAGTACCCGGAGCGAAGTCGTATTTATTCCAAAGTTGTAGATCAGGCGTTGATTACAATTGCCACCATATTGGATCGGGAGGATTTACTAAACCCGGTAATGAAAAATTTAGAGACAACTTATTTTCTGATGGAAGACAATGGTGACTTGATGTCACTCGATTCCAGAAGGCAAGATCAAAACCAGACGATCTCAGCATCGTACTATTACTGGTGTTATCGCTTTATGGCAAACCGTTTTGAAGATCATTTTTTTGCAGCGGTTGCCGGTAAAATTGAACAAGACAGCCTGTTCGAGAAAAATGTTTTAGCGCACTCGTTGATTCATTTTATCGATTTAACAGAACTACAGCAAGAGCTTTGTGAACCTGAAGAATTACCTCAAGAGTTTGCGAAGTTTTTTCCTGCCACCGACCTCGTTCGCATAAAAAGGGAAGAAGTAACTGCAAGCATCTTTGGCGGGAATGATCTGCCTTCTGTTATTTCCTCAGGGCGTTCGTCTAATCCAAGCTTTTTTACTTTTCGAAAAGGAGAAGCCATTTTAGAGTACATGCGTCTATCTACTTCTTTTTTTAACACCGGATATTTCAGAAGTGAGGGGCTTCAAAAAGATCAGAACACCTATCATCTTTTTGAGCACAAAGAAGCCTATTATTACCAGCCTCTTCCTGCCGACAAACGAAACCAGAAGGGAGATTACGAGCTGACAGAATCTCAGGATGGTCGCTTTTGGAGTAAAATGGATTTTCCAAGCAGACCAAAAACAACCATCCAATCAGAAACAAGTATCGTCATCAGGGAGAATGATGGCGAATTTGAATTGTCCATCAACGTTGACGGACCAGAAGGAGTAGAAGTAACCTTGGACTTGTGTTTCAAATCAGGAGGTCGGTTGACCAATGTGATGGAAGCCGACAATGATGGAGATTATTTTCTGCCAGAAGGCTATGCCACCTACCTGTTTGGTAACGATTCAATTCAGGTGGGACCGGGTATTATGGAACATCAAAATATTGAGAAAATTGATGGAGAGCTGTATAGTACTCATTTTGGATCGATTAAAGGAAAAGGGATACATTTGTTTCTGACAGGAAGAACTCCATTTTCGCAGGTGATAAGGTTGAAGTAAAATGGCTTCATCATAAAAAATAAAACGAATGAGATTTTTACAATTAGTTGCTTTGATTTTTTGTTTGTCCGGATGTCAGAAGTCCAGTCAACAACATAGCGTTATTGATTACGTAAACCCATTGATTGGCACGGCGCCCTCCACGACTATCAGTGCTCTAAAACACGGAGAGGGAACTGAAAACAATTCGCAGGTTGTTCCTTTTGTTACCGTTCCTTTTGGCATGACAAACTGGACCCCGCAAACTAAAGATACCGAAACCAAGTGCGTTGCTCCTTACTATTATACTGATTCGGTGATCCAGGGATTTCGTGGAAGCCACTGGCTGAGCGGCTCCTGCGTGCAGGATTATGGAAGCATGACAATTATGCCGGTGGCAGGGCAGCTGAAATGGCTTCCCGAAAAGCGTGGTTCTGCTTTTTCGCACGACAAGGAAACAGCATCGCCAAATTATTACACCGTACATCTGAACGATTACAATATTGAAGCGGAAATGACAGCGACCAAACGCTGTGGCCTTTTTAAATTCACGTTTGAAAATGGCGGTGAGTCACATTTGGTGTTGAACCCAAATAGCGACGAAGCACAAGGTTTCATTCAAATTCTTCCCGAAAAAAACGAAATTGTGGGTTATAATCCCGTCCATCGTATTTACCAAGGCTGGGGTGAGCCGGCTGGATTTAATGGTTATTTTGTAGCTCGTATCAGCCACGATTTCGAAAAGTACGGAACTTATCAGGACAGCCTGATAAGCGAAATGACTACCGAACTGGCAGACCAAGCCAAGTTGGGAGCCTGGATTTCCTTCAACCTACAGGAGCATGAAACGGTTTTTGTTGAAATAGGTACGTCTTTTACCAGTATTGACCAAGCGCGCAAAAATCTGGATGCCGAAACCGCAAATCTTGATTTTGATCAAGCCAGGGAACAACTGAGAGGTAGCTGGGAAAGCCTGCTGGCAAAAGTTCAGGTTGAGGGCGAGGACGAAGAGGCAAAAGTGAAATTATACACCGCGCTTTACCATAGCTTTTTGCAGCCGCGGACTTTTAACGATGTTGATGGCTCGTACCCGAGCTTTGGCGGCGGAGGAGAAATACGTAACTCCGGAGATCGAGATTATTACGACGATTTTTCGATGTGGGATACTTATCGTGCTTCACATCCACTGTTCAATTTACTGGTTCCTGAAGAGAATGCTGATATGATGTACAGCTTGCTTGATAAAGCCAAACAAGGGGACTGGTTACCGATTTTCCCTTGTTGGAACAGCTATACTTCGGCGATGATTGGTGATCATGTAATAGCTGTGATTGCGGATGCGTACATGAAAGATATTATCGATTTGAATGATGAGCAATACCGTTTTTTGTTGAAAAATGCCTTTCAATCTCCGGAAACATTCGCCGAATATCAGGAGGGAAAAGGACGTCGGGCTATTGAGTCGTATTTGAAATACGGTTACATTCCCATGGAAGACAGCGTACAGGAATCTTTTCATGTGAAGGAGCAAGTTTCTCGGACTTTAGAGTACGCTTTTGATGACTTTGCTTTAAGTCAGGTTGCTAAAAAGCGCGGCGATTCAATTCATTTAGCTGAATTGCTAAATCGAGCCCAAAACTACCAAAATGTATACAGTGAGGCCGATTCGTGTATGCGAGGTCGATATGCTGACGGAACGTTCGTCGCTGATTTTAATAAGTTTATCAGGCAACCATACATAACCGAAGGTACGCCATACCAATACACTTGGTATGTACCACAAGACATTGGCGGATTGATGCAATTGATGGGGGGTGCCGAAGGCTTCAACAAGAATCTGGATCATTTCTATGCGTCCGGGCAATACTGGCATGGCAATGAACCGGGACACCAAATCCCATTTTTATATAACTATTCCGGACAGCCATGGAAAACTCAGCAAATTGTTTCAGAAATCATGAAAACCGAATATGGTTCCGATGCGGGTGGACTAAGTGGTAACGACGATGCGGGACAAATGTCGGCCTGGTATGTTTTTGCGGCACTTGGGTTTTATCCGGTTTGTCCATCGGTTCCTGAATATGTGATTTCCGGCCCACGTTTCGATAAAATTACAATTCAGCTTAACAACGGGAATGCCATTGTGATTAATTCCCCGGGTGCATCATCAGGAAAAAACTATATTCAGTCGTTGAATGTGAATGGGCAGCTAACAGATCGGAATTTTCTTAATCATTTTGACCTGATGAAAGGTGGAATATTGAATTTTGAAATGGGTAACCAACCGAACAAATCGTGGGGGACAGCTCCGGATGCTCGCCCGTATTCTTTATCGAATGAGTAAAAGATATAAATGATGAGGCACAAATTAGTCAAACAAGGCATCTTAATTTTCACCCTGTTTCTCACAACTGCTGCGCAGGCGCAGTTACACCAATTCGTCGATCCGAAGATTGGTTCCGAGGGATTGGGGAATGTGTTTATTGGTCCGTCCTGTCCTTACGGAATGGTGAAGCCGGGACCTGATAATTCGGTTGGAGCAAACAGCGGCTACTCTTCTGACCAGGACAAAGCGATTTATGGGTTTAGCCAGTTGCATGTAAGTGGGACAGGCGGCGGCCCGAAGTATGGAAATGTTTCAGTCATGCCATTCTCCGGAGATTTAGGGTCGATTGAGCAGGAGTCGTTGAAAGGCGACGAACAGGTAGAGCTGGGATACTACAGTGTGATGCTCCAAAAGTGGACTATTCAAACCCAAATAACAACTTCTGACCGTGCTGCTTTCTATCATTTTTCGTTTCAACCCGACAAGGGAAAAAATGTAAAAATTGACTTAGGTAAGTTTTTGGGCGAACCGGCTATTCCGGATCCTGATGCCCGCGAATCTCAACAATTTGTTGGTTCCGAAATTGAAGTTGTTTCGGATTCTGAAGTTCGGGGATATACCCGAATTCGTGGCGGTTGGAACAACGGAAGCGCTTACACCGTGTATTTCTCGGCTGTTTTTGATCAGCCTTTTACAAAATTTACAAGTTGGAAGGGAGCGGAATTATACCCGGGAGAGAAGGTGCAGGTTGACTCTGGTGAAAAAACTGGAGTGCTGCTTGCCTTTGACAGCTCAAGCGACGACTTACAGATGAAAATTGGCATTTCGTTTTTAAGTCCATTGAAGGCGCGTGCCAACGTCGATCAGGAAATGCCTCATTGGGATTTTGATCATACGCTGGCTGAAACACGTGAAAAATGGGAGGACATCATGAAACGCGTGGAGGTTGATCAGGACGCGACTCCTGAGTTGAAAACCATGTTTTACACCGGACTTTATCACACCATGCTGATGCCCGTTGATCGAACCGGGGAAAATCCGCTTTGGGAAAATAATGGTCCGTATTACGACGATTTTTATGCCATTTGGGATACTTACCGTTCTTCTAGTCCGCTGATTACTTTGCTCACACCTTCGCGTCAGGTCGATATTGTAAATGCCATGCTACAGATTTATAAGCGAGATGGCTACATGCCCGATGCCCGCAGTGGTAACAGCAATGGTCGTACCCAAGGTGGTTCGAATGGAGAAGTGGTGATTGCCGATGCTTTTGAGAAAGACTTGCCCGGCATTAATTATAAAGTGGGACTGGCAGCCATGCTGAAAGATGCAACCATTCCTCCCGGAGGTAATGAGGAAAAGGAGGGGCGAGGCGGACTCACAGACTATAATCGACTGGGCTATGTTTCAACCGACTTTGTACGTGCTGGCAACCGCACGCTCGAATATGCTTACAACGACTATTGCCTGGCAATGGTTGCCAAAGGAATTAAGCGAAAAGGCGAATACTGGCGATTTATCAAGCAGGCAGACAACTGGCAAAACTTGTGGCGCGATATTGAAGATCATGGTTCTCGCGGGTTCATTATGCCCAAAGATGTGCATGGCAATTGGGTAGATAGTATTCAGTGTGATGCAAGCAATGGAAGAGTGAGTTACGTGCCTTACACACCGGTGGCTCAGGATTGGCCGATTTGCGTATGCTGGTGGTGTGGTTTCTTTTACGAAGCCAGTTCATGGGAGTATTCGTTGTCGGTACCACACGATGTTGGCAAGCTTGTAGAACTTTCGGGTGGACGGGAAGCTTTCCGCAAACGTTTGGATACGCTCTTCGAAAAGAAACTTTACAATGTTGCCAACGAACCGTCTTTTTTGAGTCCAAACCTTTATCATTGGATTGGACGTCCGGATTTAAGCAACGATCGCATTCATCGGATCATCGATACTCACTACAACACCAGTCGCAGTGGTATTCCTGGGAACGACGATTCCGGAGCCATGTCTTCGTGGTTGGCTTTTCACCTGATGGGGCTTTATCCGAATGCCGGACAATCGTATTATCTGATCAATTCACCTTGGTTTAAAAAGACGGTGATTCATCAGGAAAACGGCAAGGACTTTACCATTGAAGCCAAAAACCTATCGGCGAAAAATAAGTACATTCAATCGGCGAAGCTCAACGGAGAGGACTTCCCGAAAGCATGGATTGAACATGAAGCTATTATAATGGGAGGAACATTAGTTCTGGAGATGGGGGCCGTTCCGCAGAAATGGGGAACGGAGATCCTTCCTCCTTCAAAATCAGATCAGGAAATATAATCAGATAAAAAAGTGAGGTTATGCCAGAAAAAAACAAACTAAAAAATAAGGATTGGAGAACAGGTATTTTTCTTCTTTTGGTAACATGCTTGTTGGTCGCTTGTACGAATTCTACAAAAAAAGAAAAGCAGGACAGCACTCAGTTGATCACCAATCCAATTATTGATGGCTATTTTGCCGATCCGTCTATCGTCAAAGAAGACGATACCTTTTACATTTATGCAACTATCGATCCTTGGGGGGGAGATGAACTAGCTGTATTTTCAACCAGGGACTTCATTCATTTTGACCGCCACCATTTAAACTGGCCAAGCAAAGAAGCCTGTACAAGTCCAAATTCCAACAGCTCTATGGTGTGGGCTCCTACAGTTCAAAAAGCTCCCAACGGGAAATATTATATGTACGTATCGGTGGGTAGTGAAATTTGGGCAGGAGTGAGCGACGCTCCTTTAGGGCCATGGAAAAATGCCAAGACAGATAATTCGCCGTTGATTGCGGCACCTGACTTCCCCGAGGTACACAACATTGATGCAGACTGTTTTATTGATGATGACGGACAGGCATACCTTTATTGGGGGTCGGGTTTTCATTGGGTAAACGGGGTTTGCATGGCTGGCAGATTAAATCCGGATATGATATCTTTTGCAGAGGAGCCTGTTGATGTGACGCCGAATCACTATTTTGAAGCTCCACATATGATTAAGCGCTTTGATAAATATTATCTGATGTTCTCTGATGGAAAAGCGATTGATGCGACCTATAAAATCGGATATGCTGTTGGAGAATCGCCTATAGGGGCGTTTGACGAAGGTATCAACAGCCCGATTTTGAAAAGCACATCGGACAGCACGATTGTGGGGCCCGGACATCATACGGTATTTCGCGAGAGGGAGCAGGACTATATTTTGTATCACCGAATCTATCCGCAGGGCGAGGAATATGTCTTGCGGCAGTTGTGTGTTGACAGTCTGAAATTTGATGCCGATCACAATATTTTAAAAATCGAACCTCAAGGTATTCAACCATTCACAGTTCCCCAGGGAGCACGGGAATAGAGTAAATATTTTATCCATTAATTTTAATTCAATGAAAAATAGACTGTTAGGATATAGTATATATGGGATTTTACTATTCTCAATCGTTGGCTGTACGAATCGGGATACAAAACCCACTGAAAATAGCGCTGGAGACGATTTAATTGAACGAATCGTACCTTCACATGCAACTAATTTTGAGACGGAGATTATTCGGTCAGATTCAGCGGATTGGTTTGAGATCGAATCGAAAGACGATAAAATTGTACTTCGCGGGAACAATGGCGTATCGGTTGCTTCGGCTCTGTATTATTACCTGAAGGAATATGCCAACTGTCAGATTACCTGGAACGGAACGAACCTGAATTTACCGGAAGAATTGCCAATGGTGCCGGAGAAAGTGCACAAAGACAGTCCTTATGAATATCGCTACTATTTAAATTATTGCACATTCAACTATACCATGAGCTGGTGGGATTGGGAGCGTTGGGAAAAGGAAATTGACTGGATGGCGCTACATGGCATCAATATGCCCCTGGCCATTACCGGTGAAGAATATATTTGGGACGAGGTATATCGTTCGTATGGATTTACTGACGAAGATCTGGATCCGTTTTTTAGTGGACCGGCTTATTTTTCATGGTTCTGGATGGGAAATCTCGATGGCTGGGGAGGCCCGCTGCCGAAGAGTTGGAAAGAGAGCCACCGCGACCTGCAAAAGAAAATTGTGCAGCGCGAGCGTGAACTGGGTATGAAAACTGTTTTGCCGGCTTTTACCGGACACGTTCCCGCTTCTTTCAAAAAGTATTTCCCGGATGCTGACTTAAAGCAAACCAACTGGGGGAATGATTTCGCTGATACCTATATTTTGGATGCGAATGATCCGCTGTTTGCCGAGATCGGTAAGAGATTTTTGGAAGTGCAGCAGGAAGTGTATGGTACAGATCACCTGTATTCGGCCGATACGTTTAATGAAAACGAACCACCATCCGATGACCCGGAATACCTCTCGGAACTAAGTCGTAAGGTTTTCGAAGGGATGAAGTCTGTTGACCCCGAAGCGGTTTGGGTGATGCAGGGATGGTTGTTTTACAGTCATCGCGAATTCTGGAAGGCACCACAAATTAAGGGTTTGCTGGGAGCTGTTCCCGACGACCGGATGATCATTCTGGATTTGGCAGCTGAGATTGAACCCGTTTGGAAACGCACAGAGGCTTTCTATGGGAAAGAATGGATTTGGTGTATGTTACACAATTTTGGAGGCAACATTAGCCTGTTCGGGCGCATCGAAAACGTAGCCGAACATCCAGCAGAAGCATTGAACGATCCTGCTTCGGGGAAGTTGAAAGGGATTGGACTGACCATGGAAGCGATTGAACAAACACCGGTGTTGTATGAGTTGATGACCGACAATACCTGGCGCGATACGCCAATCGATTTGCCGCAGTGGCTTAAACAATACATTAGCAATCGTTACGGTGCTACTAATCCTGATATTGAAAAAGCGTGGGATATTTTGGTCGAAACGGTCTACAATGGTCAGATTATTCGTGATGGTGCGGAATCGATCATCGTCTCTCGTCCAACTTTTGAAGGTTACCGCCGGTGGGCGCGCACTAAGTTGAATTATAAACCAGAGGATTTGTTGCCAGCCTGGGACTTGTTTGTTCAAGCGATTCCTGAGTTTGGAACTTCAGATGGTTTCCAGTATGATCTGGTCGACCTTAGCCGCCAGGTTTTAGCCAATTATGCCTTGCCGATGCAACAGCAAATGGCAATGGCTTACAAAAATAATGACAAACAAAAGTTTGATCAATACAGCACTGAGTTTTTGGAGTTGATTGACGACCTGGATCGTTTGCTGGCAACCCGTAAAGATTTTATGCTGGGTCCCTGGTTGGCCGATGCCCGCAGTTGGGGTACAACACCGGAAGAAAAAGCCTTATACGAGCAAAACGCTCGCGACTTGATTACCCTTTGGGGAGGTGCTGACAACCGTTTGCACGAGTACAGCAACCGTCAATGGAGTGGTTTATTGAGTGATTTTTATAAACCGCGTTGGGAGCAGTTTTTTACTGAAGTGAATGTCGATTGGAAAAGTTTTGATCAGGCAGCATTTGATGAAGAAATAAAACAATGGGAATGGAGCTGGGTGACTTCGCAAAAGGATTTTCCAATTCAACCTACAGGCAGCTCAATAGAGGTTGCTAAGGAGTTGCATCAAAAATATCGCGACCGGATCGCACCGTTAACGAAGACTTTACCAACCATCAATTACAACTACTAGTTATGGTAACAGTAATTAAGAAAAAAGCGGAACGTTTTCTATCACTCGATGTATTTCGGGGATTAACAATCGCTTTGATGATTGTGGTGAACACTCCCGGGACAGGAGCTCATTTTTATCCTTATCTGACACATGCCCAGTGGTTTGGTTTTACCTTAGCCGACCTGGTATTTCCCTCTTTCTTGTTTGCGGTGGGGAATGCCATGAGCTTTTCGATGAAAAAGATGCGATTGGCACCGCCGTCAGATGTTTGGAAAAAGATTATCAAACGTACCGTCGTCATCTTTTTGTTGGGCTACCTGATGTACTGGTTTCCTTTCTTTCAATTTGGCGATGACGGAGGGCTGATGTTGAAGCCAATAGGGGAGACTCGGATTATGGGTGTTTTGCAGCGCATTGCACTGTGTTATTTCTTCGCTTCGATAATCGTTTTGTATTTGTCTGAGAAAGCAACGGTTATTGTTTCGGTTCTGATTTTACTGGCCTATTGGGCAATTCTGTATGTATTTGGCGAGCCTGGAGCTCAATTGGAAATGGCCAGCAATGCGGCCGGCAAGTTCGATTTATCAATTTTAGGTATCGGACATATTTATAAAAAAGATAGTATTCCCTTCGATCCGGAAGGAATACTCAGCACATTGCCAGCTATCGTAAACGTTTTATGGGGCTACCTGGCAGGTGTTTTCATTCAAAAAAAAGGAAAGTCGTTCGAGGGAATTGCCAAATTGTTGATGGTTGGATTCTTACTGGCTTCGCTGGCACTGTGGTGGGATCTGGTTTTTCCTATATCAAAGAAATTGTGGACAAGTCCGTTTGTGCTCTATACAGTCGGGTTGGATTTGTCAATTATGGCTGTTTTGATTTATCTGATCGAACTCAAAAAAGTTAAGGTTGGAGTCAAGTTCTTCGATGTATTTGGGAAAAATCCTCTTTTCATCTATTTGTTTTCCGAACTTTTCTATATGACGTTGCGTCTTATTCCGGTGAATGCCAATCAGGATGCTTTCGAGTGGGTGAGCGAACAGATATTTCAACAACTATTTCCGGGGCCGTTTGGAGCATTTGTAACAGCAATTGTTTACGTCATGCTTTGTTGGGCACTGGGGTGGTGGCTAAATAAAAGACGGATTTATATTAAAATATAATTTGGCGCCCGGTGGATTTGCCGGATCGTGTTAAGACACGATATATACAGGACTGTAGTAAAAAGAAGAATTAAAAATTAATAATAAAAGACAATCATGAGAATAAAAAGCAGGCCGAAAATCCAGTTATTGTTGATCATGTTAGTGATGAATGTCGTTGTTGCTCAAGCTCAAAGCTATTGGCAAGATCCGAAGATCAATGAAGTAAACCGTGCGCCCATGCACAGTGTATTTTTTGCTTACGAGTCAGCAGATGCCGCTTCAGAAGACGTAAAGGAAGTTTCAACCAATTTCATGAGTCTTAACGGTAGTTGGAAATTTAACTGGGTGCAGCATGCATGGCAACGTCCAACCGATTTTTATAAGCTTGACTTGAATGATAAAGGCTGGAGCGGCATGCCGGTTCCCGGGCTTTGGGAGTTGAACGGCTACGGCGATCCGTTGTATGTGAATATCGGTTATGCCTGGCGCAACCAGTACAAAAATAACCCACCAATCGTTCCCGAAGAAAATAATCACGTAGGAACTTATCGCAAAGAAATACAGTTGCCGGCAAATTGGGATGGAAAAGAAATCTTTGTTCATTTTGGTTCGGTAACTTCTAACATCAGTTTGTATGTCAACGGAAAATTTGTTGGATACAGCGAAGACAGCAAACTGGAGGCTGAGTTTAATCTGACAAAATACCTGAAGCCGGGTAAAAACCTACTGGCATTTCAAACCTTTCGCTGGTGCGATGGCACCTACCTGGAAGATCAGGATTTCTGGCGCTTCGCTGGCGTTGGTCGCGACTGCTATTTGTATGCCCGCAATAAAACTTACATCCGCGATTTAAAAGTTACCCCCGATTTAGTAAACGACTATGCCGATGGTGTTTTGCAGGTAAAACTTGATTTGTCGGCAAAAGCTGATGTTGAGTTAAAATTGAAAGATGCAAGTGGGAAAGTTGTAGCCGAAAAACAGCTGACTGGCTTCGGTTGGTTGACTACCGAAATTGAAGTTGCCAACCCCGCAAAGTGGACCGCTGAAACGCCAACATTATATCGCATAATGGCAACGCTTAAAAAATCAGGAAAAGTATTGGAAGTGATTCCGGTACACGTTGGTTTCCGAAAAGTAGAAATAAAGAACAGTCAGCTTTGTGTGAATGGCCGACCCATATTGATTAAAGGGGTGAACCGCCACGAACTGGATCCTGATGGTGGTTATGTGGTGTCTCCCGAGCGCATGGAACAAGACATTCGAATGATGAAAAAATTCAATGTAAATGCGGTGCGCACCTGTCATTATCCCGATAACAGCTTGTGGTATGAGCTGTGCGACAAGTACGGAATTTATGTCGTAGCCGAAGCTAATCTGGAATCGCACGGCATGGGTTATGGTGACGAAACGCTGGCTAAGAATCCGTTGTTCGATAAGGCGCATTTGGAACGTAACGAACGTAACGTATTGCGCAACTACAACCATCCTTCAGTAATTATTTGGTCGATGGGAAATGAGGCTGGTTTTGGACCAAACTTTGAAGCTGCCTACAAATGGATTAAGGGTTACGATCAATCGCGCCCGGTTCAATACGAAGGAGCAGGGCAAAATGACTACACGGATGTTTTTTGTCCCATGTATTATGGCTACGAGAGCAGCGAAAAGTATGCCCAATCGGGTAAAAAGAAACCACTAATTCAATGCGAATATGCCCATGCCATGGGTAATTCCGAAGGCGGATTTAAAGAATATTGGGATTTGATCCGCAAATATCCCCTCTATCAGGGAGGTTTTATTTGGGATTTTGTAGATCAGTCAATCCATTGGACAAATGAAGATGGGCAGTTGATTTATGCATACGGCGGCGATTTCAACCCCTATGATGCTACCGATAATAACTTTCTCGACAACGGTTTAATTAACCCCGATCGCAAACCAAATCCACATTACCGCGAAGTTGGTTATTATTATCAATCGATCTGGACCACTCCTCTTGACCTGAAAAACGGCCAGGTTGACGTGTACAATGAATACTTTTTCCGTGATCTTTCAAATTTCTACCTCCAGTGGGAATTGGTGGCCGACGGCAAAATTTTGCAAACCGGTATTGTTGATGATTTAAACGTTGAGCCACAGCAAAAAACTAAAGTTGACCTTGGCGTTAAATTGCCGGGCGATCTTCAGGCAAACGAGGTGTTTGTAAATGTAGCCTACAAATTGAAAGCTGCGGAACAGCTCGTTTCGGCAGGCTATACCTTGGCTCGTCAGCAATTGACCGTTAAGGATTGGACATTTAAGCCACTTGAACTCGCCAATAAAATTTTCGCTAACACGCAGGTGGTTGAGCCAACAATTATTGAAAATGATACGAATTACTTATTGGTTAAGGGTGAGAATTTCCAGGTAGACTTTAGCCGGAAATCGGGCTTCCTGTGTCGCTATAGCGTTAATGGAAAATTTGTATTTGAGGATGGATCTGAATTGAAACCGAACTTTTGGCGGGCTCCGACCGATAATGACTTCGGTGCTAAGTTGCAGCTGAAATATGTGGTTTGGAAGAATCCTAAAATTGAGTTAAAATCGATTGATGCAACAATGACTGCGGAAGGATTAGCCGAAGTGAAGGCAGAATACAACATGCCTGAAGTAAACGCGAAATTGCGACTGACGTATCAAATTAATAACGAGGGAGCTGTAAAAGTAAACCAGAAGCTGATAGCTGGAGAAAATGATGAGGTTTCGGAAATGTTCCGTTTTGGTATGAAACTGGAAATGCCGGGAAACTATTCGCACATTAAATACTACGGTCGTGGGCCGGGCGAAAACTACATCGACCGGAAAGATGCTGCCTTTATAGGTTTATACAATCAAACCGTTGAAGAGCAAGCTTACGCATACATTCGTCCGCAGGAAACCGGTACCAAATCCGATGTTCGCTGGTGGGCACAGTTGGATGAGGCTGGATCAGGTCTTTGCTTCAAGTCGGATGATGTTTACTCGATTTCAGCTTTAAACTACACCATTCATGCGCTGGATGATGGTATCGAAAAAGATCAACGACACTTTCCGGAAGTAGAGCAAAGTAATTTCGTTACTATTTGTATTGATAAAAAGCAGATGGGCTTGGGCTGTGTAACTAGCTGGGGGGCACTTCCACTCAAAGAATACCGGATGCCTTACCAGAACTATGAGTTTGATTTTGTTATTTCCCCGATAGCACATCTGGTTGAATAACTAACAAAACAACCAATTTGCGTGTATTGGTTAAAAGATATTGCGTGTGAATTTATTGTAAAATAGTGAAAGAAGATAATTAATTTCTTAATCATGAATAATAGTCTGACTTACATCGAAAATACCATTGAGAAACTCCCGATTACCATTGTAGAGGATCAACCGACAGGGGCAAAAGTTATTGCAGGTCAGGTTGCTGAATTGATAAAACGGAAGCAAGCCGAAGGGCAGTTCGCAGTTTTGGGGCTGGCAACAGGTTCTTCCCCCGTTATGATTTATAGAGAGTTGGTTCGTTTGCACAAAGAAGAAGGTTTGAGCTTCAAAAATGTCATCACTTTCAATCTGGATGAATATTTTCCAATGTCGCCGGAAAGCGATAAAAGCTATGTTCATTTTATGTATGAGCATCTTTTCAGTCACATCGACATATTGCCGGAGAATGTTCACATCCCGGATGGATCGTTGAAAATCGAAGATGTGTCTGCGTTTTGTTCCGCTTATGAAGCAAAGATTGAAGCGGTAGGGGGAATTGATATCCAGATTTTAGGTATCGGACGCTCGGGGCATATTGGATTTAATGAGCCGGGATCGACAGTAAACTCACCAACCCGTTTAGTAAAGCTGGATCAAATTACGATCACCGATGCCATCACCGATTTTGACGATGAACAGCTTGTTCCGCATCGTGCCATTACAATGGGGGTTGGTACTATTTTAAGCGCTCGACGCATCATTCTGGCCGCTTGGGGAGAGTCGAAATCGCCGATTCTAAAGAAGATGATTGAAGGACCGGTAAGCGTAGAGGTTCCCGCGTCATTCCTTCAACTCCACAAAAATGTAATGATTTATTTGGATGAATTGGCCATGACCACATTTACCCGCATCAAAGCGCCGTGGTTGGTTGGTGTGATCGAATGGACTCCGAAAATGATAAAACGTGCCGTGATTTGGTTGAGCCAAAAAACGAACAAACCAATTCTTAAGTTGACCGATGAAGACTATAAAGAGGCAGGATTGCGTGATTTATTGGTTGAATATGGCGGTGCTTACGATTTGAATATTAAGATTTTTGGCCAGCTGCGCGATACCATAACCGGGTGGCCTGGCGGAAAACCGGGAGCTTACGAGAAAACCCGTCCGGAACGTCCGGAGCCCGCGGTAAAACGTTCAATCGTTTTCAGCCCACATCCCGATGATGACGTAATTTCGATGGGAGGGACACTCATTCGTCTGGCCGACCAGAAACACGACGTTCACGTAGCCTACCAAACCTCGGGCAACATTGCCGTGTTCGATGACGATGCGATTCGCTATTCGCAGTTTGTTGTCGACTTGTTGAAAAATCAAGAATTGAATTGCCCGGAACTGATTCAATCGAATGAAGATCTGATTAGCTTTCTGGAAACTAGAAAACCAGGGCAGGTTGATACCCCGTTTGTAAAGGCTGTAAAAGGCTTGATTCGTCGTGGTGAAGCTGCAGCCGGATGTCGTTTTAGTGGCGTGAAGGATGAAAATGTACATTTCCTCGACCTCCCATTTTACGAAACAGGGCAAGTTAAAAAGAGCGAGCCGACTGAAACGGATGTGAATATCGTGATTGATTTGTTGCGCGAAATCCAGCCACACCAGATTTTTGCAGCTGGTGATTTACAAGATCCGCACGGAACGCACGAAGTTTGTTTACAAATCATTTTCAAGGCTATTCGCCAAATGCGTGCCGAAGGCGACAGATGGCTGGACGATTGCTATGTTTGGTTGTATCGTGGTGCCTGGCAGGAATGGGATGTTGAAGACATCGAAATGGCTGTCCCGATTAGCCCTGACGAATTGTTCCGTAAACGGAAGGCGATCTTTAAACATCAGTCGCAAAAAGATGAACCTGTTTTTCCGGGTGACGACAAAAGAGAGTTTTGGCAGCGGGCAGAAGATCGTAACCGCACGACAGCCAAAATTTATGACCAATTGGGACTGACCGAATATGAGGCGATTGAGGCTTTCGTTCGTTACCCATTTGAAGACGAAACGTCGTTTTTGAAATAAATATTTTTCGTTAATAGGAATCGGGCCTCATCTGAAATTAGGCATGGGGCTTTAATCAAATGATTCCTCAGGGCTCTGCGCAAGGATAGTCCGCTTTAAGAGTTTTGTTTATTAATCAGCTCGTAAAGTGTATTTTTTGTGTCACCAAATTTTTTTGTTAGAACTAAAGTTTGAGTATTTTTCCGAAAACTACGATTAAAGATGAAAACTACGATTTTAAATCTCTCGTTACTGCTACTTTTAAATGCGGTCATTCAGTTAAATGTGGCTGCTCAAACGAGCCAAAACAGTAAAGCTGCCTCTTTCCCGATTGTTGAAAAATCGGCTGCCAATCCGCTTGTTGTTTCCGCTGACGAACCCAAAGTTGTTTCTATTGCCGCAGCTCTTTGGGCAAGTGATGTTGAGGCTATTTCAGCACAAAAACCAAGAGTTGAAACTGCTCTTCCGGCAAAGGCCAACCACATAATTGTCGCAGGAACAATTGGCACAAGCGAACTGATTGACCAATTGATTGCTGAAAAGAAAATTGATGTTTCGGCCATTCAGGGGAAATGGGAAACCTGGTCGACGCAGCTGATTCAACAGCCATTTCCGGGAGTGAATGAAGCACTGGTTATTGTCGGCAGCGATCGTCGGGCAACAACCTACGGTATTTTGGAACTCTCGCGCATGATGGGCGTTTCGGCCTGGGAATGGTGGGCTGATGTTCAAGTGCCTAAACAGGATCAAATCACGCTTCAAATAGAAAATAAAACATACGGTTCACCGTCGGTGAAATACCGCGGCTTATTTCTGAACGACGAAGATTGGGGGCTTCAACCCTGGGCAGCCAAAACGTTCGAGCCGGAAATCGGTGACATAGGTCCCAAGACTTATGCGAAGATTTTTGAATTGATGTTGCGTCTTCGGGCGAACACCATCTGGCCGGCCATGCACGGTTGCACGAAAGCTTTCTACACGATAGAGGGCAATGCGCAAACAGCCGACGACTATGCGATTGTGGTTGGCACATCGCACTGTGAACCGATGCTGTGCAATATCAATGCCGAATGGGATCATAAAACCATGGGTGAGTGGCGCTACGACAATAATGATGAAACGATTCGGGCGTTGTTTGAACAACGGACAAAGGCCACTTCTGACTTTGAAAGCATTTATACCATTGGAATGCGTGGAGAGCATGATTCGCCCATGAATGCCAAAGATTTGACCAAAGCCGATCAGATTAATTTGCTTGAAAAGGTGATTGCCGATCAGCGGGAGATTTTGGCAAGAGAAAAAGGCAAGAATCCGAAAAATATTCCGCAGGCTTTTATTCCCTATAAAGAAGTACTGGATTATTACCAAAATGGACTGGAAGTTCCTGAGGATGTTACGTTGATGTGGACGGATGACAACTATGGATACATTCGCCAGCTGAGCACGCCGGAAGAGCAAACGCGCCCTGGGGGAGGTGGTATTTATTACCACGCATCGTACTGGGGACGGCCGCACGATTATCTGTGGCTGAGTTCGACAAGTCCCATGCTGATTTGGGAAGAAATGTACAAAGCCTATCAGTTCAACTGCCACGACATGTGGATTCTGAATTGTGGCGATATTAAACCCTTGGAATACAATATTGAGCTGTTTATGGATATGGCTTGGGATATTGATAAGTTTCCATCAAGTCAAGCGGTAAAACCTCACTTGAAGCAATGGCTGTCGGCTAAATTTGGGCCTGATCTGTCAGCTCAGCTTACTGATTTGATGCTTGAATATTATCATTTGTCATTCATGCGTCGACCTGAGTTTATGGCCTGGAGCCAGACCGAGCCAACAACAAAACCACAGAAAACGGAGTTGACTCAGATTCGGTATGGCGATGAGTTAACCAAACGATTGCAGGCGTGGGAGAACATCGCAGATGAAGTTAAGCGATTAAATGAAGTTATTCCTTCTACACAAAAAGACGCGTTCTTCGAGTTGGTATATTATCCGCTAACCGGAGCTTCGTTGATGAACCAAAAATGGCTGTATCATTATAAAAACGAGCTGGCAGCCCGTCAGGGGCGAACCAGTGCGCTAGATTTTGCTGAGCGTTCGAAAGCAGCTTATGAGCAAATACAAAAGGAAACGGCCTATTTCAATAAAATGCAAAATGGGAAGTGGAAAAACATGATGAGTATGTCGCCTCGCAATCTGCCGGTGTTTTCAAAGCCATCGTACGCATTGCCGTCCGAAGACAGCTTGGTGGGGCTTGGATTGGTAGTGGAAGGTTATGAAATGGAAGTGAACTCGAGTATTCCGAACGCCTATTCCGATGTGTTACCGGTGCTAAACGCTTACCTGAAAGATTCCACTTTTGTTGATGTCTTTCTGAAGGGAAAAGGAGAGATTGAGTGGACGGCAAAACCAAAAGCCGATTGGATTCGCTTATCGTCGACGAGCGGAACGCTTGATGATAAAAACGGACAGGCGGAGCAAAGACTTTGGGTGAGTATTGATTGGGACAAAGTGCCAAGAGGAGAAAATACCAAAGAGCCTCCATTGGGACACGATTATCAATTGATTCCGCCAGCTTACAAAGTGAACGGCTCAATTGAGTTTACTTCGGCGGACACGACAATTACCATTGGCGTGTCAACCTTCAACCCGAAGCTTAAGGAACTTGAAGATTATGAGGGTTTTATTGAGGGGAATGGTTATGTATCGATTAATGCTGAGCATTCGTCGTTTCGCAAGGATGGCAAAGAGGCTGCGTGGGCGGAGTTTGAAGGATTAGGATATTCGGGAAGTGTTGTTACTGCACTGCCATACAACGCAGATCCGGTTACCGAGCCGGCGGCAATAAAGGCACAAAGCCCAATGCTGGAGTACGATTTCTTCACCTTTAATTTTGGTGAGACTGATGTTCGGGTGCAGGCTGTGCCTACGCATCCATTTTACGAGGGGCGTAGTGTGCGTTGTGCTGTTGCAATTGACGATGCAGAACCGATTATTATCGATTTTAAAACGGTGGGGCGTAGCAATGAGTGGAAACAAAATGTGTTGAAGAATGCCGCGGTAAAATCGGCAGCTCAAATGATTGAGACGCCCGGAAAACACAAACTGAAAGTTTGGATGGTTGATCCGGGAGTGATGATTGACGAGATTTTAATCGATTTGGGTGGTTGGAAAAGCAGTTACGCCTTTCCGCCAGAAACACGCACAAAATAAATGCAAAAAGTAAAATACACAATAATTAGGAATAGCAGCATGGTATTGGTTATGCTGCTACTCTTGACTACAGCATGCTCAAAAAAGACTCCCGATCGTCCGAAGGATTTAAGAATAGCATTTTTAGCAGATGTTCATTTGCAAAACCTCTACGGCAAACTTTCTGATAGCGATTTTAAGGGAGTACTGAATCCTGCCAACGAGCGCTTTGTGTTGGGACGAACCATGGAGGCTCAATTGCGTTCAACCCGACTATTCAACGAAAACTATTTTGCTTTTTTGGCTGCCTTGGATGATGTGGTCCAGCGCGGTGTGAAATATGTTGTGTTGCCTGGTGATTTTAGCGACGATGGCCAACCACTAAATGTCCGGGGGATGCGGGAAGTTCTTCATGAATATGAAACGAAATACGGTTTACAGTTTATCGCTATAACCGGCAATCACGATCCGGTTCGCCCTTTTGCGATGGATGCCGGGAAAACGGATTACCTGGGTGCAGGAGGAAAGCCTCAGGTGTTAATAAGCAAACAGGGAATGTACACGCCCCAAAGCTCGGATGTGAATCCGGTTGTTATAACAAACGACATTCACAAAATGGGCTATGCCGAGATCATGAATGAAATGGGGGATTTTGGTTTCTTTCCCACACCCGGCGATGTGTATTGGGAGTCGCCTTTTTCAAACTACAATTACGAAGACTATTCATTCGAACAGGCTGCTAAGGAAGCTCAATTGAACAAAAGGCAGTACCCAATTCCTCCTACCAATTATTTATTGCCTGATGTTAGCTATTTAATGGAACCGGTTGAGGGACTTTGGCTACTGGCAATCGATGCCAATGTATACCTTCCCAGGGATGAGGCCGCAACAGATGCAGCTAATCCAGAAAATTATGAAGGAGCAAGCATTGGCTACAATCAGGTGCTGACGCACAAAAAGCATTTGTTGGATTGGGTAAAGAAGGTTTGTCAGGAGGCTGAAGAGCGTGGTAAAACGTTGATTGCTTTCAGTCATTTTCCGATGGTGGAGTTTTATGACGATGCGAGCCTCGAGATTCTTGAGCTGTTAGGCGAGCATAGCATGGATCTTCATCGGGTGCCAGCTGAAGATGTGGCGCGCGCTTTTGCTGAAGCAGGGATTAAACTACACTTCGGGGGGCATATGCACATTAATGATACCGGGATTCGAACGTACAGCGATGAAAAGTTTTTGGTCAATGTACAGATCCCTTCGTTGGCAGCTTATATTCCGGCATACAAACTATTGACGATTCATGCAAATCAGCAAATAGAGGTGGAAACAATAAAGCTGGATTCCGTTCCTCGGTTCAGGGAACTGTTTCCTTTATACGAACGCGAATATGCTTATTTGGATAGTTTGAAAAGTCCTTCGATTTGGAACCGCAACATTCTAACCACAAGCAGCTACCATGATTATACGGCCTGGCATTTAAAAGAACTGGTGCGCTTACGTTTTCTTCCGAATGATTGGCCGAAAGACCTCCGGGAGTTTATTCTAAACTCAACAGGAAAGGAAATGCTTGAATATGTATTCAAAAACAGCGAGACGCTTCAGACTGACTCGATCGTAGAAATAGGTGACTGGACAGGCTTCGACCTGATCTACGATTTTTACCGTTTACGAAGTGCCGATAAGTTAGCACTTCCAGATATCGGAGAGGAGCGAGTGGAACAATATCAGCAGTTTTTCGATCTGCTTAATCAAGCGCAGCCCAAGGCAAATGCTGAAACACACATTGGGCAGCTAAAAGGGTTGGTTAGCATTTTTGAACATTTTCTGAACGGAGCTCCTGCCGATCATTTTTTTATCGATATGAGTTGCAGGGATCGTGTAATGGTTCGAAGTGAGAATTTAGAATGCGAATAACGATCCGTCAATACTACTTCTCACGGTTCGGAATCCACAGAAAGATTGATATTTATTGGCACAATACATGCTCACTAAATAATTTGTCAAATGCCCTTTAAAAGAATTGTTTTTCTAACTTTGTGTTTACTCTGAAAAGTTATTTGGCGATGCGTGTAAATGAAGATAGAGAGTTAGTTCAAAAGCTAAATCATGGAGATTTATCTGCATTTAATTCATTATTCAAAAAATATGCAGAGAGCATTTATGCCTTTTCCTTAAGCATAACCAAAGAACCCTATATTGCAGAAGAAATAACACAGCAAGTGTTTATTAAAGTATGGGAGAAGAGGGACACAATAAAAGAACATCTCTCATTTAAATCATTCATATTTTCAATTTGCTATTCTGAAACGATTTCGTGGTTAAGAAAAGACAAGTCAGAAAAGAGAAAAGTTAATTCGTATGGAAATGAATCTTCGTTTTCAACCAATGAGACCTTACATACGGTAGAATTTAGAGATGTTGAGATAATGGCACTTCAATTTATTGAGTTGTTACCAAACAAGAGAAAAGAAATATTTAAGCTCAGTCGAAATCAGGGGTATTCGAACAAAGAAATAGCTGAGAAATTAGGGATATCAGTTAAAACCGTTGAAAATCAGATGACTGTAGCACTTCGAACGTTAAAGGAAAAATTAGCTGATATCGGAATTCTAGGTCTGCTCTATTTTTTTGTCTTTTTTTTATAATCTAAATAGGGGTAAGTAGCTTCTCGTTTCGTAATACGACTAAATAACTAGTCAGATGTGCGATACTAAACTTGAAAAAGAAGGCTACATTAAGACCTTGCCAATTCCAAATAGGTTAGTTGTATTCCTTAAAAACAATTCTTCAGTTTTTAGTCAATCCAAATTACTGTTTGCTCAATATGATGAGAGTGATCCAACTGCTCATTGCTTAAGAATTATTCTTGAAGCTGGGGAAAAGAGATTTTTCATTGCTGGATATGGTAAGATGCAGACATATAGCTACATACAGCATATGATTCATATGGAAGAGTTTTGCCAAGAGCTGGTAAAAGCGGTCGGTTCAATTTTTAAATCTAAAGAATTTTCAAATATGAAACTTGATAGCTGAGTCAATGTTCTGATTGGCCTTATTTCCTATTAGATAGTTGTGAAACATTAAATCTGATTAATTGATTTTTTCAGATAGGGAAATAAATATGTGTGAAAAAACATGATGTAATAAATAAAAAATAAGATAAGTATCTATCGTGAAATTACAAATGCAAGTTAATTATGGAGAATTTTTTACCTAAAATAAGAATGAAAATTATTCTGATTTGCGTCTTTTTAATTGCTGTCGGGTTTAGCTCAACTGCACAGACTATGGTGAGTGGTGTTGTTAAAGATCCAAATGGTGATGTACCTCTTCCATTTGCAAATATTATTTTGAAAGGTACGACTACCGGTACTATCACAGATCTAAACGGTGAGTATAAATTACCACTAAGTCCAGGAACCTTTACGTTGGTTGCATCTTTTATGGGGTACGAGAAAAAGGAAGTGGAAGTAAGTTTAAAAGACGGGGAAAAATACACCCTTGATTTTAACCTTAATGCTGAGTCGATAATGGGTGAGGAAGTTACTGTTACAGCCATGATGCGTGGGCAAAGCGCAGCAATTAGCTCGCAGCTTAACGCAGCAGGAATTGTAAATGCGGTGTCTGAAGAGCAAATTCAAGAGTTGCCCGATGCCAATGCAGGTGATGCCTTGGGAAGGCTTCCCGGTATTTCGCTAAAACGCTCGGGAGGAGAAGCGCAGAGTATTGTACTGCGTGGGTTGAATGAGAAATTTAGTATGATTCAACTAAACGGAGTTCCGATTCCATCAACCGGCTCTGATAGTCGTGGGGTTGACTTGAGTTTATTCTCCGTCAACTCGTTGGCAGGTATTGAAGTTACCAAGGCCTTAACTCCTGATATGGATGCAGATGCAATTGCAGGTTCTGTGAATCTGGTTACAAAAAAGGCCTCGCCTAATTCAAAACTCCGAATTGATCTTAGTGGTGGATATAATTCGCTTGAAGAGAGTGCTTCTCAGTACAATCTGGGTTTGCGATACAACATGCGCTTGTTCGATGATATACTTGGGGTTCAGGCTTCATTAACAGCTGAACAGAAGATTCGGAGTAATGAACAATATGCACAAGGTTGGGATGTCAGACCCGACAGCAGTTACCAGATTACTGATCTAACTCTTTCTTATACTGATGAGACCAGAAAAAGAGTTGGGGGAAATTTGCTTTTGGACATCAATACTCCGGATAAAGGAACAATTCGATTCAATAATTTTTATAATCGGACGGATCGAGACGGAGTTTACTATTCGCGCAATTATGCGGTTCAGAGTACTGTAAGTTACCAAATCCGAGATTCTGAGCGCGATATTCAAACTTTAAATAATGCGTTGTCCGGCGAAAATTATCTTGGAAAATTGAAAATCAAATGGGGGCTCTCTCATGCTTTATCTATCGGAAATAAAGGATACGACCATCAAATGTTGTTTGTTGAGGGAGGTTCTACAGGAGCAGGAATGCAAAATATCCCTGCAGATATTCTGAAAGGACCTGGTGATCTTTTAGTTCCTTACGCTTATAACAATTTTGCGATGGCATATTTGGATCGTGCCTATTTTGAACCAAGTAAGAGTAAAGATCGGGATTGGATTGCCTATCTTGATTTAGAGCGAGATCTTGTAATATCAGATAATGTAAATGTCACTTTTAAAGCAGGTGTAAAACACCGAAATAAAAACAGGTCAAACGTAAACGATGTTTATTGGGCTCCATACTGGGTTAACCAACCCAGGCCATACTCACGTTTAGACGATGGAAGTATTGTTCCAGCCGACTATAGCAACACTTCTTTTTCTGATCCGATTATGGTTGGAGGTACCAATCTCTCCATGTTGAATTATTTAAACCCAACACCTGAATCTCGAAGTTTATTCGATGGCAAGTATGACTTGAATCCAATGTTGAGTCCTGAACTCGCAAGAGAATGGTATTCAGCTCATAATAATGGAGTCAGCAAAGACGGAAGCCTAAGGGAATATGCCCCATATCAATCCGGAATTATGGGGAATTATAAGGTTAACGAAAAGATATCGGCTGGATATGCCATGGCTACGTTAAATTTGGGTAAGGTCGTTCGAATAATCGGAGGAGTTAGGGTTGAAAAGGAAGACAATGAATATACTGCAAAATACGCACCGGAGGTATCAGGTTTTTTAACCTTTGATCCGAGCAAAATACAAGATACTATTACGACTTACAGTTCAACTTTTGTTCTGCCTGATATTCACTTAAGAATTAAACCTGCGGAGTGGTTCGATTTGAGGTTGGCAGCAACAAAAACGTTGGCACGCCCCGATTTCACCATGAGACTTCCAACCTTGGTTGTCGAGCGTGTTGGTCAAGTTATCAATAGAGGAAATTCATCTTTAAATAACACCGAAGCCTGGAATTATGATGTCATAGCATCATTCTACGAGTCAAAGTACGGACTATTTACCGTTGGAGGATTCATTAAGAAAATGAATAATAATTTTTACCAGCTAAACGATGTGCGGATAATTTCTACCGACATGGCTCTGGATTATGACCTTCCTCAAGGGTATGGTAAATATACCGGGTTCACTCTTAATGAACCAGTGAACACTGATGATACTGAGTTGAAAGGGATAGAATTTGACTTGCAGGCTAATCTGAAATTTTTGCCGGGTCTTTTGGGGAACTTTGTTTTACGAGGCAACTTCACCATGATTGAGTCAAAAACTAAAATCCCAAGATTTACTGTTAAGCGTGATAACTCAGTATTCCCGCCGGTAGATACTCCTACCTTTTATGAATCAGAAGAAACCTTGGAAGGACAACCAAGCAATTTTGGAAATATCGCATTAGGATATGACAAAGGAGGATTTTCTGGACGCTTGTCAGTCTATTTTCAGGATGATTATGTCACCTCGGTGTCCAGTAACGGATTACAAGATAGTATGCAAAAAGGCTACTCGAAATGGGATTTGGCATTGAAGCAAGAGATTAAAAAATACAACATGGAAGTAATGCTAAATGTAACCAATCTATCGAATATGTATGAAGGAACTTTTTATAGTTATAAAAGTCTGGACCAGGGAAGTTCCATATACGATATGCTCATTGACCTTGGAGTGAGAATTACTTTATAATGTCGTTCGGGCGACTATAAATAGAACAATAAGCCCGAAGCGTTGAGGGCATTTGCCCTCAGGAGTTCCATCTAAATTAAATATTATGAAATTAAAATTTACTTTATTTTACTTATTTGCTTTTTGCTTGGGGATGTCTTCGTTTTCCCAAACTGAAAAGGTATTGGATCCTGGTACAGACTTTTTGAACAATCTGATTGTAGGAGATACCGCCTCTAATGGAGATCGTGTTCCTACGGTTTATGTACTGAAGCGTGATGCTGAATACCTGGTTAGCGGGCCATTCGAAAACCATGGTTGGAAACTGCATATTAAAGCCGAAGAGGGTACTGGAAAACGACCAATTATCAGAGCCTATCAAGACCAGAATGGCGACATTCCGTGGACAATGATTGGTTTGTTTGGAGATGTAGAGTTTGAGAGTATTTTTGTTGATGGTCAACCATCGAATTTAGATCAAAAGCCTGTATCGTGGTCCATAGTGTCCTTTGCCGAGGGTGCAGATGTCACCTATGAAGATTGTATTTTTGTTAATGTAGGACAAGGTGCCGTAGGTATCTGGAATGCCGCGAATGAAGTGACGATCAACAATTGTAAGTTCTACAATTTGGGTAACATGGCATATTCTGATTTCGGAGCTGGTCGTGTTATTGACTGTCGTTCGAGTGAGGTCAACAAATTAGAGTTGACTAACAATACCTTTGTTAATAGTGTAGACCGTATTTTGCGTCACCGGGGAGGCTCGGGAGTACTAAAAGATGTCTTAGTCGATCACAACACGATTGTTAACAATGCTGCCTATCATGGTTTTATCGAGTTAGGTAACGTTGGCGACAAAGTACAAATAACCAATAACCTGATTGTAGATGCAATGGGCTTAGGAGTTGATCAGAGTGATGCAACCCGATTGACAGAGCTTGATGCCCATGGGGAAAAAGACGGCTCAGGTAATCCTTTGATGGTTTGGGTTGGATCGATTCCAAACGAGACGACAGCTTATACTATCAGCAAAAATATCTATACGGTATCAACAAAATTACAGACGTTTTACACTTCCGTAGGAGTTGATGAAGGTCCTGATCAAATTCTGACAGCTCATATCAAGAGCAAACTTGGAAGTAGTGCAAGCGATGCATGGGTGAAAAAAGATTTTACCTTACCAGAAATACCAGAAGCGATGACTGAGTTTTATGCTTGGTATTATTCACCCGAAGGAGGAAATAAGCAAAAGGTAACTACATCCGAAGTAAATTATGATATTAAGTCATACGACTATTGGTTAAATGATTTGAATTGTCAATACAGTGTAACCGATGGCGATTTTATAGGTACGGACAATGTGCCTGTTGGAGACCCAAATTGGGAATCATCGGTTGTTACTTCTGCAAAAGATCTTGCTTCAAAGCAAATCGATATGGTTAATTATCCAAATCCATTTAGTACTCAAACTACGTTACAGTTTAAACTGGATCAGGCTTCAGTTGTAAGTGTTGATATTTTCGATATAAGCGGCAAACCTGTGAGAAAGACTGATTTTGGTAGATATAGTGCAGGCAATAATTCCATTGTGATTAATAAAGGAAATTTAGGAACTGGAATGTACTTGCTAAGATTGAATACAGAAGGGAAGAGCGGATTTATTAAAATAATAGTAGACTAGTAGAGTTGGTTTTGTTTAAGTAGGCAATGCCATCCAACATATTGGGTGGCATTGCTTTATCAATAGGTCACTAACTTCTGAAGCTAGCATTTTCTCTTTTCAATGCCAAAATAGTTGTATTTGAGACACCTTAAATAAGCACTGGTTCAATGCTCCTTTTTAAGTATAGTGAAATCAGATATTTGCAGAATGCGGATGCTGTTTCTCATCGAAGATATATGTTTTAGAACTTTAAATTGAGGAAATATGGGTAAGCTGAATTTCGACTTTGTCTATGATGGTTTAACTATTGAGGAGATTTGGAGTAGAAGAAGTTATCTAAGTCAGTTCCTACTCATTCAACACTTGAAGCACATATACAATGTTCCAAAATTAAATGAGATTGAAATTGAAGGGGAAGATCAATTGATAAAAATTGATATCGCTGAAATTAAAGAAGACGTTGATGTCGATCTAGAGTCGATAAACTTTCCCGATGATTTTGTTAAAGGAAAAATGTTGGAGATAAAGTATTACAGGAAAATTTCGGACGAACTTATTCAAATTGAACAAGCAATCGCTTGTTGTACGATTGAGGATCTAAAAAAGGTTTTAACACTTGCCAGTAATGCGATCCAACTTATAAAAACAACAGCGAGTAGTTCTTATCTTTCAGATATTGAATTGAATAGAGATTTCTTTGTCAACAACCTAAATCATATCTTAAGCGACGACTTGGATTTCAATTTTAGAGGTGAGCTCGCTCGAAAAAGCGAATCTCAAGTCCGACCTTTTGAAATTGTTGCTCGGCTATTGATAAAGCAGATTTCACTATTTAGAAATAAAATAGATGAGTATAAAGTCAACTAGAAAACTGCTAAGATATCTCAATCTTGAATATGTGATGAAGCTGATCAAAGAAACTTCCTTGTTTGTCCGCCCAATTTTTTGCACTGAAATAGGGGTAATTTGGCTTTCATTTCGTATTATTACAAAAATGCAAAGAATCAGATGAATGTAAGCCGTATAGATATTAAACGATACTTAGAGGGAAGAGGAAAGGGCGAATCTGCAGACGAGATAAAGAAGTGGTTAGCAGATCCGGTGAACGAAAATGAGGTTAGGGAGATTTTAGGTGAGATTTGGTCAAATACAAAAATAACAATGACCGGAGATAAACCTGATTTTGAAAGAATGTATTCTGATGTTATCGATAACTTCAATATTGAAAGTGATACAAAGTCAGACCGGCAACGTTCACTAAACATGTTTCGATTGGCCTATCAAAAATTTTCAAAGGTTGCAGCCGTGTTGTTTATTCCAATTTTACTTGCCGCAAGTATTCTGTTTTATAAGGTTCAAACTAACTCTGTAGATTCTCGCGAAGTAACCATGAGAGAGGTTTTTACAAAACCTGGCACAAGAACTCAACTCGAGTTGTCTGATGGCACAAAAGTGTGGCTAAATGACGGTACAACATTCCGATATCCAGAAAATTTTTCAGGGAATGATCGTCAAGTTTATGTTGATGGTGAAGCCTATTTTGAAGTAAAAGCTGATGTAAATCACACATTTAAGGTGATTAACCCAATGATGACGACCATCGTAACGGGGACTCATTTCAATTTGAATGCATATTCTGAAGATCAACTATTTGAAGCGACCTTACTGGAAGGCAAGATTCATCTTGAAAGCAAAGTAGGTAAAATCAGTTTAGATCCCGGAGAGCAAGTTCAGTATAAAACTGAAAGCGGAAGTGTTCAAAAAATTGATGTTAATCCGCAGTTCTCTACTGCATGGGTTGATGGAAAACTAATCATAAAAAATCAACCACTGGAGTTAGCTGTTAAAAAGCTAAGTCGATGGTACAATGTTGATATTCAGATTGATGATTCGGAATTGGAAAATTTGCAATTATCATGTACGCTTGAGAATGAAAAGATAGAACAATGCGTTCAGTTAATTACGCAGGCTCTTTCCATAAACTACAAATATAAAACATCTCCAGCATTAGGAAATAAAGTGTCTGGAGTTATTCTCATGAAGTAAAAAAAGTCTGCCGGAATCTCGAACATTCACGACAGACTTATGTGCGATTTATTAAATAAACCACTCAAATTTATTAAAAAAAAATGAACTGGAGTTAAATTCAGTTTGAAATGCTTGTCATTTTTATAAATAGAGGTCGTGCATGAGAGTATTCGTTTTGATCATTTTTTTGATCGTTTTCCAACTATTGTCTATCAATAGTTTGGCTCAAACTAGAGGGATATCTGTTAATGTAAACAATGTATCGATTGAGAACATCCTTAACATTGTTGAAGATCAAACGGATTATTTATTTATGTACAGTAGAAGTAAGATTAACCTTGATCGAAAGATTGATATTCATTTAAAGAATGTTGATTTAATCTATTTGCTAAATACTTTATTCGAAGGCTATAATATTACATACAAAATAGATGGTAGGCAGATCGTACTATCGCCCGATGGCAAAATTTCAAATCGACAATTGGTAAATGTTTCAGGACGTGTTATTGATAAGACCGGCTCCGCCTTGACTGGAGTTACAGTTGTTATTGATGGAACGACCAAAGGTACAATAACTGATATTAATGGAAGCTATGTAATATCAAATGTTTCAGCACAGACGAGTTTAGTTTTTTCATTTATGGGAATGAAAAAGCTAAATATACCTGTAAATGGAAGGAATATTATCAATGTAACAATGTTAGAGGATGCTGTTGGTATTGAGGAAGTTGTTGCCATTGGATACGGTTCGGTAGCCCGACTTAATTTAACCAGCTCGATATCGAAGATTGATCGTGATGCCATCAAAGCTCGTCCAATCCCAACCTTAAGTGAAGCATTTGCAGGACAGCTTGTTGGGGTTCGAGCACAAAATGCAACGGGTGTGCCAGGTGCCGAGTTAAAAATTCGTATTCGTGGAATTAACACAATTAACGGAAGCAGTGACCCTTTGTTTGTTATTGATGGAGTTCCTAAAGCTGATATGAAAGATATTAATCCCAATGATATTGCTTCTATCCAAATTTTAAAAGATGCATCTTCCACTGCTATTTATGGATCTCGGGGGGCTAATGGAGTTGTTTTGATAGAGACACAAAAAGGAGAAGGCAGACCGAGTTTCAGTTTCGAGACTTTTTATGGCGTTCAAGAACCTAGTAAAAAGATTGATGTCATGAACAAGGACCAGTGGTTAGCGTATAGTATCTGGCATCGCAATACGGAATGGCTCAGGCAGGGAGGATCAATGGCGGATCCAATGGCGGGTAGACCGGCTTCGCTTCAGATACCCGGGTTTTGGTTGGATCAATCGAATGAGGGGACCGATTGGCAAGACGCAATTACGAGTAAAGCACCTATACAGAGTTACCAGTTAGCTATGTCGTCCGGTAACGATCTTGGACAGATTTATATTTCTGGCGGATATTTAGACCAGGGAGGCATTATTTACAATACTTATTATCGGCGTACTAATTTCCGTTTTAACGGAACAATGAATGTTAGTGATCGAATTCTTCTTGGGCTGATCATTGCTCCGTCGTTCTCCGATCAGGACAGTCGAGATTCGGAAGGGAAGGAACTTGCGATCCATCATGCACTTAATCAATCACCTCTTGTTCCATTAAAGTCTGCTACTAGAGATTGGGGATATCCTCCGGGGCTGGGAATCGTATATCCAAATCCACTGGAACAATTAAAGCAAACGACAGATAACACAAAACTGAGTACCATAAGCACATCACTATGGGGACAAGTTGAAGTTTTAAAAGGACTCAAGTTGAAGTCACAGTTGAGTTATGACCAGCGAAATAGAGTTTACGAATTTTTTCAACCAGGCAATGTTACCTATAATAATGGGAATATTTCTATCGGCTATAGCAACTCAGCATCTTGGACAGATTGGACATTGCAAAATACCTTAAGCTATAATCATAAATATAAAAATCACTCCTTTAAGATTCTATTGGGACAGAGTTGTGAACAGCATAAATATTTCCTCATTAATGCAGAAGCTACCGGATGGCCAAATGAAGAAATTATGACTTTAAATGTGGCTAAGATTCCGATTAAAGCTTCCACGAGTAAAACTCAAAATAATGGGATTTCTTTTTTTGAGAGATTCTCCTACGACTTTAAAGAGAAGTATTTGTTAAACGCCAGTATTCGTTATGATGGATCCTCTCGGTTTGGAACAAATAATCAGTGGGGGCTTTTCCCTGCAGTGTCTGCGGGTTGGAAACTGAATGAAGAATTGTTTTTGAAATACATTAAATGGATTGACTTATTAAAACTTAGAGTAGCGTGGGGAAAAGCAGGTAATGATCGGATCGGTATTTATTCCTATTTGTCGATATTGGGAAAAGAAAATACATCGTGGGGAGATGATATCGTTAGCGGTTTTGCTCCTCAGAATATTGGAAATCGTGATCTAAAATGGGAAGCCACCGAGACGACCGATATCGGACTTGATTTTACTGGTCTTAATAACAGAATTCAACTGAATATTGATTATTACAAGAATACAACGGATAACCTCCTTTTTTCTGTTCCTATTCCAAATACGACCGGATATTCGAATTTCACGACAAATCTTGGCACGGTTCAAAATCAAGGTTGGGAAGTTGACTTAACAGGACAATTGACGACTGGCGAGTTAAGATGGACAGCGGGTATCAATTTGTCGATGGGAACAAACAAAGTGATTGACATGGGGAGCATTAACCAATTTACAAGTAGTTTGTTTGATGCACAATTTATTACTAGAGTCGGAGGGCCCGTGTCTCAATTTTATGTATTGAGAACGGATGGATTACTGAAAAGTGATGATTTTGATAGTGACAATAGTGCATTGGTACCAATCTTATCTGGGCAAGAACCTGGAAATGTAAAATATATTGACCAAAATGGCGATAAGATAATTTCGTCTATGGACTATGTGCCGTATGGTAGTAATATTCCCGATTTGATTTATGGTTTTTCAAACTATGTTCAGTGGAAGAATTTTGAATTTAACATGTTGTTTCAAGGCCAGATTGGTGGCGATGTTTTATTTTTAGGACAAAGACACCTTGACTATGGTGGAGTAGATAAAAATCAGTTTTCACGATGGATACATGCCTGGAAGCCAGATTATGAACAAACTTACGGTTCCAATGAGAATCCAATACCAGAAATTGGCAATGTAGATATGTTATGGGATGGTAAAACTCCCAATCCTTTTGGGGTTTTTTCCAATAATGATGATCTAAGAATATACAATGCCTCTTTCTTCAGGGTGAAGAATATAACCGTATCCTATCGATTTCCCAAAAGAATTTTTAACCGCATTGTTCTAAAGTCAGCTAAAATTTACTTGTCAATGGAAAATCTACTCACAATAGACCAATATCCTGGCTATACACCAGAGTCGAATAGTATTGGCAATGAAACAACACAGGCTGGTGTTGATTATGCGACATATCCTCTGGCTCGGAAATATACGTTAGGGGTGAAAATAACTTTTTAAAAATGATCTGATGAAGAAAAAATTTCCTGGACTAGCATTTTTTATAATTAGTTTGATCGTAGTTGGATGTGATGACTTTCTAACGTTAACACCAGAATCTGAATATAGCACTGAATTAGCATATAAAAACCAGGATGATTTTGAACAAGCGATTGCTGGTATTTATTCAAAGCAACAGGAATTGTTTCAACCTTTCCATAGTTGGTACAGAGGTACTATTGGTAGAAGTGACGATACAAGAACAAATCAATTGTATTTGTATGGGATTGATATATTTACTGATGATGCGACTAATCCATGGTCATATGAGGCGTGGCAAAGATTTTGGCAAATTATTAACCGAACCAATCTCATCTTTGAAAAAATAGATGAGGCGGAGTTTCGCGATTTAGATATGAAGGAGTATATAAAGGGTGAAGCATATATATATCGGGCATATGCGTATTGGAGCCTTGCCTGTCAATATGGAGGTATGCCCTTAATTGATAAAACGAGATCAGAAGAAGAAGTAAAGGAAATTGCTCGCTCAACGACGGAAGAAACTTTTGCATTTGCAGCAAACGATTACAAAAAAGCAATTGAATTATTACCCGATTCATGGAATAACGAAAATATGGGTAGAGCGACAAAATATGCAGCCGAAGGTATGCTGGCACGTTTATATTTGTTTCAAAACAAACATGCTCGGGCAAAACCGTTGCTGAATGATATTCTTTCGTCTGGGTTATATGCCATGGAGCCAAATTATGTCGATTGTTTCACAGATTCAAAAGGCAACGGTAGAGAACGTGTGTGGGAAGTACAATTTACCGGAGGTCAACTTGGAGAAGGGCAGGGGTTTTCAACCAGCTGTTTGCCAGAGGAATTTAATAATGATACCATAATGCCATTCTCTGGATACTCCGGCGCAATGTTGGTAACAGATAGTCTTTATAATGCCTATGAAGCAGGCGACATTCGCAGGGTTATTTCGATATTAAAGGGGTGGGAGAGCTCTACAGGTATTGTTGATAAAACAAGTAAGTTTATCATAAAATTCACTCATTACGATAATTATAAGCCGAAAGACAAAACAGACTGGGCAATCAATTTACCAATTTTGAGGTACACTGATGTGAAAATGATGTATGCAGAAGTTTTAAACCACGAGAATTATATAACAAACGGCGAAGCTTTTGAAATATTGAATGAAGTTCGTACTCGTGCGGGTCTTGAGGCTTTGAGCTCAAACGATCTTCCCGACCAAGAATCGTTTCAGCAGGCTGTTATTAATGAAAGAAGGCTTGAATTTGCTTTTGAAGGACTTCGATGGAGCGATATGGTACGCTGGGGAATCGCTAAAGAAATGATGAATCGTCTACTGTCTTTTCCTTCAGAAGGAGGAGGTATTTATTCTATGGAAGATTATCAGGTTTTACTCCCGATTCCCTATGAAGAGATCCTTCGGTACAATGATGAATCTGTCATGTGGCAAAATCCGGGGTATTAGAATAAAATTCCAGATTGACAATTCAGTTGTGTTTTGAACATTTTCTGAACGGAGCTCCTGCCGATCATTTTTTTATCGATATGAGTTGCAGGGATCGTGTTCTGGTCTATCAAAAACCACATGAATAGCGAACCCAGTTTCCATTAATGCCGAACTGGATAGCTCTGGTTTGCTTTCAGGGTTCTTTGTGCTCCGCACCATTTTTTTGTCTTATAGAGCCAACTGGATTACCTTAATAAAAGTATTTAGTACATTTGTTTAATCGATAACAACTACCAATTATTATTAAATTTATCTAGCATGAGATCAATAAGTCTTTTACTATTGAGTTTTTTAACAATATCTTTTTTGTCCTGCAAAAACGAAAGCAAAACCAATAGTGGACCATTCAGGCAAGGAGAGTTTAAAACGTGGGCGAAAACCCCACCAATGGGCTGGAACAGCTGGGATTGTTATGGCCCTACTGTTGAAGAACCAGAGGTGAAAGCCAATGCCGATTACATGGCTGAGAACCTGAAGGAATACGGATGGGAATACATTGTGGTGGACATTCGTTGGTTTGTTGAGAACGACAAAGCCGGCGGATACAACCAAACCGATCCGCGTTATGTCATCGACGAATATGGTCGTTACCTGCCTGCCGTCAACCGTTTCCCATCGGCTGCTGATGGCAAAGGGTTTAAAGAATTGGCTAACTATGTTCATAATAAAGATTTAAAGTTTGGCATTCACATCATGCGCGGAATCCCTAAAGTGGCCGTTGAGAATAAGTTGCCTATTAAGGGAACAGATGGAATTACCGCTGATCAGATTTACTCAACTGAGTTGCAATGCCCATGGTTGAGAGATAACTACACCATTGTGGCTGATAAGCCCGGAGCTCAGGAATATTACAATTCTATTTTTGATATGTATGCTGATTGGGGAGTCGATTTTGTAAAAGTCGATGATCTTTCACGTCCATATCATCAGGGAGAAGTTGAGCTAATCCGCAATGCCATTGATCAATGTGGTCGTCCAATTGTTTTGAGTACTTCGCCCGGAGAAACTCCCATTGAAGCAGCCGATCATGTAAAAGAGCATGCCAATATGTGGCGCATGGTTGACGATGTTTGGGATACCTGGCCACACATCACGCACCTGATGGATGTGTGCCAGAAGTGGTATTCATACATCGCTCCAGGTACCTGGCCCGATTGCGATATGATTCCATTGGGGCGAATCTCTATTCGTGGAGAGCGTGGAGAAGACCGCATGACCCGACTGACAAAGGATGAGCAATATACCTTGATGACTTTGTTTACGATTTTCAAATCTCCATTGATGTTTGGAGGTGACCTACCAAGCAACGATGATTTTACCCTTTCGCTGTTAACAAACGAAGAAGTATTGAAAATGCATCGCAAAGGAACCGATGTACGACAGATTTTTCAAGAAGATGGAAAAGTCGCCATTACATCGCACAATCCAACGACTGGAGAAGTTTACCTGGCTCTGTTCAATATTTCCGATAGCGAATCAACGGCTGAAGTGTCAGTACCTTTTGATGAGCTCGGTTTATCCGGAAGTCAGGAAGTAACCAACCTATGGACTGGTGAAAAACTAGATTCGATAGAAGGATCATTTGTCCGGGAATTAGCTGCACACGAAAGCATTTTGGTTAAGTTAGCGAACTAGTTAATCTCCGTTGATTCTTCAGGATTTACCCTTCAGGAGCGGGGTGAGAAGATTGAAAAATTTCCACTTTAGGGAATTTTACAAACCGATCATTATAAGCTTGTTGGTATTCAATTATCAGCAAGCTTTTTTATAGCTCTGTCATTTTAGCACCCGCAACTTCGGAGATATCTATTCTACGAAAACCGAAATCATTTTATTTGTTGTCGTTTATTTTTTTCTACTTTTAAAAAATGAAGCGTTTGGAGTCTCTTTCCGAAGAAGAATTGGTTATTTCTTTAAGAAGTAACTCACAAGATGCATTTAAAAAACTGTTTGATCGGTATAGCCAAAAGCTGTTTCATTTTTCACGATCCTACCTTAAATCAGATTTTGAATCAGAAGAGATTGTACAGGAGGTATTCATAAAAATATGGGAGAATAGAGGAAATTTAAAAAGTGATAAATCCTTTAAATCATACCTGTTTACGATTGCTTTTAATGCCATAAAAAAGCATTTTAATAAAAAGATGCGTGAGGAAAAGTACAAGCACGAGCTGTTTGAATGGTTAATTCGGAGTTCGCCTGACTTGGAAACCCGAACGGAATTTGAAAAGCTAATTGAAAAATTAGATCATTTAATAGATCAATTTCCTCCGAAGCGAAAGATCATATTTCTTCGTCGAAAAAAAGAAGGGAAGTCAATTAGCGAAATTGCCCAAGAAATGGGTATTTCTCCTAAGACCGTTAAAAATCAAATAACTGCTGGGATGAATTCACTGAAAAAGTCTTTTGCTGAAGAGGATTTCTCCACTATACTTTTCTATTTTTTATTTATTTCATAAGAAAGACTCATTTTTCAATAGGACTATTTCTTACTGCGGGATATAACTGGTAAAACACAATAAAATTTCCGCATGAAAGAAAAAGTAGACAGCGGTGTCATCAAAAAATATAAAAGTGGACGATACTCATTTCGTGATTTGAAAAAACTCGCTTCGTGGTTTCAGGATAGCGAAAATCATGAAAATTTACAATCGAACATGCGCGAAGAGTGGGAAGAGTTTAATCTTCAGCCCACCGATCTTCAAAAAGATCTTTCATCGGTGTATCTGAATGTTGAGAGCAAAATAAATTCCGATAAAAAAGCGGTAAACTTCAAAGATCGTTTTTTCCATGTTTATTTACGGGTGGCTGCGGTTTTACTAATTCCGTTGCTCATTTATTCCTCTATTGTCACCTTCCAACAAAAATCAGTAGAAGAACTGGAGCCAAGTTGGGTTGAAGTAAATGCACCTTACGGAGCCCGAACATTGTTAAACTTACCTGACGGTACTGAAGTAACCTTAAATAGTGGTTCTCAATTAAAATATCTGGCTGATTTTAAACATGACAGAAAGTTGGAAATCGAAGGAGAAGCCTACTTTGATGTTGTTCACGACTCTGCTTCACCATTTGTTGTTCATACTGATTTTATGGATGTAAAAGTGCTGGGAACAAAGTTTAGTGTTGTTTCTGCTGAGGACGAAAATACGATCGATGTAATTTTGGAAGAAGGAAAGGTTCAATTAACGGGCGCCCAAAATTCATTTTCGGAGGTACTTACCAAAGATGAAAGCTTTGTATTTGATAAAGTAGCTCGCACAGGAAAAATAAGAAAGGTTGACGCTAGATATTTAACCTCATGGAAAGATGGGTACCTGGTATTTAGAAAAGAACCCTTAGGCAAAGTAATGCAGCGGCTTGGTAGATGGTACAACGTCCAATTTCAGATTGAAGATCCCGAAGTTGAAGATTTTAAATACCGGGCAACATTTCATGATGAGCCTTTGGAAGAAGTGCTAAGATTAATTGCATTGACTGCTCCAATTAGTTACGAAATAAAAGAACGAAAGATAAATACCAGTGATGAATACGAACCCAAAATAGTAATAATCAAACTCGAAAAACAAGACTAAATTAAAAATCAGGAAAGTGCTCGCAACACTCCCCTGATAAAGTAATGCATGAAAATGCGCTGAACATTTTATTAACATCACAAACGTAAATTTATGAAAAAAAATCCAGAACGATGGGTATTGCCCAGGCATGCTCTGAAAAAAGGTTTGCAAATGATGAAATGCAGTTTAATTCTCTATTTTCTCGGAATAATCCAGGTTTTTGCACTGGACACTTATTCCCAACAAACCAAGTTTTCGATGAACTTTGAAAGTACACGACTGGAAAGTATCTTAAACGAAATCGAAAATCAAAGTGAGTATTACTTTCTGTACAACCAGGATTATGTCGATGTTGATCAGGTTGTAACAGTCAATGTAAAGGATCGCCGCATTGAGGAGCTTCTCAATAGCTTGCTCGAAACCACAGCTATTGAGTTCGAAATATTCAATCGACAAATTGTGCTCACCGAAAAAGATGAATTTTTGAGGCAGCAACAAAAAACAATTACCGGTAAGGTGACTGATTCAAATGATCTGCCACTGCCGGGAGTTACGGTAGTTATTAAAGGCTCAACAGTTGGAACAATTACTAATCTTGATGGAGAGTACCAAATTTCGGAAGTGCCAACAAACTCGACTTTAGTTTTCTCTTTTGTTGGATTAAAAACTCAGGAAATCCAAGTTGAAGGTCGGTCTGCAATTGATGTTACCATGGTTGAAGATGCCATTGGACTGGATGAAGTTGTAGCTATTGGGTATGGAACGGTACGCAAACGAGACCTCACAGGCTCAGTTGTTTCCGTGGGAGCTGATAAGCTGGAAGAACGCCCATACAGCAATGCTATGCAAGCATTATCTGGTCAGGTTTCGGGTGTTCAGATTACGCAAACACAGGGAGCTCCCGGGATTGCACCAACGGTTAAAGTTCGCGGTGCTTCATCAATAAATGCAGGTACTACGCCTTTGTATGTTGTCGATGGAATACCTCTGGAAGATAATACCTCTAATTCAACTTCAACAGGAGCGAGTTCTGGAAGTAATATGGATTTTAACCGAAATCCACTGAATTATATTAACCCGAACGACATCGAATCTATTGAAATATTGAAAGATGCTTCTTCTGCAGCTATTTATGGTTCTCGTGGAGCAAATGGTGTTGTGCTGATTACGACCAAGCAAGGTAAAGCCGGAGAAACTAAAATTGAAGCAAATTATGAGTTTGGTATTTCAAGAGTCAATCGCAAGACCGAGATGATGGATGCCAAACAATTTATCGAATTTCAGACAGCCGCCAGAAATAACTCGTGGGCAACAATTGTTGCTAATGATCCGAATGCAACCAGAGGTAACAACGTAACTGTTCCTGTTGAATTTTCTGATCCTGAGTGGCTTAATCGTATTGGTAATGGTACCGATTGGCAAGATGTTCTTTTCAGAACTGCACAGTCGCACAATATTCAATTATCAGCTTCAGGGGGTAATGAGAAGACACAATTCATGGTATCCGCAGGTTTCCTGGATTCTGAAGGAGTTGTTGATCAAAACACATACAGTCGCATAAACCTTCGATCGAATGTGAGGCATAAGTTTAATGATAAATCTCGCATAGGTCTTAATATAGGACTTAGCAGAGCACAGGAAGCTCCTTACGGAACATCTGGAAAATCGGATGTAACAAGTTTGGGAGGATTGCAAAGCAACCCGATTTTCCCCCTTTATGTAGAAACAGGAAGTCTTGGATTCAAAGATCCCGAGTCAATCTGGAATACTTTTGTAAAATATGGTCTTCAGCTGTGGCATCCTTATTCTTTAACTCGTGAAGCTGATAAAAAGAAGGTCATGAATGTTGTAACTGCAAGCTCATATTTTGAATATGATGTCTTAAAAGATTTAACGTTCAAAACTTCAATGAGTACCAATGTAGAAAATACGTTTTACAATTTCTATTGGAATGAAGGTCAGAACTGGGGATATTCAGGATGGGTTCCGGCAACGGCCGATTTTATTACACTTCAATCCTATAACTGGGTGTGGGAAAATACGTTAAATTATAACAAAACTTTTAATGAAGTTCATGATTTAAGTGTCTTGGCAGGTTATAGTATTCAGGAGCAACGTACTGACTATAGCAATATGCGAGCTAGTAGTTTCCCGAATGACTTGGTTCACACCCTGAATGCAGGGGTGGTTAATAGCGGGAGTACTTCAGCTCAGGACTGGTCATTGATTTCCTATTTGGCGCGTACCAATTATTCCTATAAAGGGAAGTACCTTGTTACAGCAGCTGTTCGTGCTGATGGTTCATCTCGATTTGGTTCCAATAATCTTTGGGGATATTTCCCTTCCGGATCGGTCGCTTGGCGTATGTCAGAAGAAGCATTTTTACAATCGACATCTTGGTTGGATAATCTAAAAGTTCGCTTAAGTTATGGCGCGACTGGTAACAACCAAATCCCGAACTACGGAGCTATTGGTATTTTAGGTTACTCGCCTTATGTTGCTGGCGATAATGTAGAGCAAGGCATTAGCACCGAAACTTTTGCAGATAAAAATTTAAAGTGGGAAAAGACAGGCCAAATAAACTTCGGTGTTGATATGAGCATCCTCAATCAACGGGTAAATTTTTCTGGTGATATCTATTATTCTAAAACACGCGACCTGTTGCTTGATGTTCCAATCCCAATCCTTACCGGATTCTCTTCAACCTTAACGAATGTTGGTGAACTGGAAAATAAAGGTTTCGAAGTGAATATCAATACTCGAAATATCGATCGTAAATTTAAGTGGATGACTGATTTTAACATTTTTGCAAATCGCAATAAAGTGCTAAAGTTGGGCGAAAATGATGCTCCGATTGATATTAATGTAAGTAGTATGACATCGCGTACTGTTGTTGGTAAGCCAATTGGCATGTACTATGGTTATGTAATCGATGGCGTAATTATGTCGCAGGCAGAATTGAACAGTAATGAATACCCGGTTTGGCCTGGCAGTGAACCCGGTGATCCCAGAGTGAAAGACGTTAATGATGATGGTAAAATTGATTCTGAAGACCGGACATTCCTGGGAAATTATCAGCCAACATTTCAATGGGGTATGACCAATACCTGGTCTTATGAAGGAATTGAATTGTCAGTAATGCTTAGAGGTTCGCATGGAGCTGAAGTGCTTAACCATAATGCCCGCTATCTAAAATCAGGAGTTGGAGGTGGTAACCGAAACATGTATGAAGTTGTTTCAAACTTCTGGCGGTCAGAATCGAATCCGGGTAATGGTGAAATACCTAAACCTCGTATGCTACCGACTACTGTTCGTGACTTTGGCTCCAGCTATTGGGTTGAAGACGGATCGTTCGTTCGTATTCAAAACATTCGAATTGGCTATAACTTACCACAACGAATGGCTCAGAAGCTAAACGTAGGCGGAGTAAAATTCTATGTGAATATGGAAAATGTATATGTATTCTCTGACTACTTAGGATATGACCCGGAAGGAAGTACCTATCAAACCGGCGTTTTAGTAGGCTTTGATTATGGCGCCTATCCAAATCCGTTTACAGCTACAGCCGGAGTTAATATTACATTTTAAAAAACCAGATATAACTATTAAAACTAAGGAAAATGAAAAAAATATTATATATCCTGTTTTTAAGCTGCATAATTCTCTCTGGTTGTGGGGAAGAATTTCTTGATCGAACACCTATTTCAAATCCTAATGAAGCGGATTTTTATCAATCGCAGGAAGATATAGAAACGGCTCTATGGGCTGCGTACGGTTCATTATACACGTTGTATGGACCTGAAAGTTTACCGTCGTTTTATGGCGAGTTAATGTCGGATAATGTATATAGTGATAATGCAGCCGGAAGAATTCAAGACTATGAAGGTTTTGAAAATCATACCATGAGCGATGATAATGAATTGGTATTGGGCTATTGGAATAGCTACTACGAGGCATTATATGATATTAATAATATTATTGCTAGTGCTGAAAATCTGGAATTTGCAAGCCGCGATGCTTTAATAGCGGAAGCTAAATTTTTGAGAGCTTTGTATTATTTTGATATGGTTCGTGCATGGGGTGACATTCCATTGGTAACCAGTCCGTTAGGCATTGATGAAGCTTATGAGCAAGCTCGCACACCAGAATCAGTTGTGTATGATCAGATTATAGCAGACCTGACTTCAGCGGTAGCTAATTTGCCGGCAAAAGCAAACGAACGCTTCGTTGGTGCCGCAACTAGCGATGCTGTGAATACGCTTATGGGTAAAGTTTATCTTACCATGGGCGATAAGCCAAAGGCAACAGAAGCTTTGATGAAAGTGTACGGAAAGTTTTCACTGGTTCCATATGCTGATTTGTGGGATTTAAACGAAAAGAACAATGCTTCGTCCATCTTTGAAATTCAATATGAAGGTGGTATTTCAAATCCTTACAGTAGGTATTGGGCGATGTTCTCTCCACTCGACAACCGCATTGTTACGGCATGGGGAGCCGGCATGAATCAGGTTACCATGGATTTGTGGAATGCCTACGAAGATGGCGATCCCAGGCGAGATCTCTCTATTCAGGATGGTTACACAACTGCAAATGGTGTAGAAGTAGACGTGAAATACCCTATTAAATGGAAAGATGAAAATGCTGATGTTGATGGATTAAGAGAAACATCTGATAATAACTTTATTGTTTTGAGATATGCCGATGTTTTACTTATGCTTACCGAAGCGACCGGAGACGTTAAATATATGAATGAGGTTAGAGCTCGGGTTGGTCTACCGGCCTATGGTACCGCTGGATTTCCATCGGAGTATAATACCGTTCCTTTGGCGCTTGAACATGAACGCCGGGTTGAGCTCGCACTGGAGTTTCATCGTTGGTTTGATCTGAAACGTACAGGACGTGCCATTGAAGTATTGAAAAATAGTGGGAAAGGGATCACAATTAATGAGAATCAACTGTGGCTGCCTATTCCTCTCGAGGTGATTACACAAAACCCTGACGTGATTAGTCAAAATGATGGTTACTAATATTTTTTCATAATAAGCGTTTTAGTTAAGTTAGATTGAAGACTGCTGGTTTGTTAATAGTAACAGATTGGCAGTCTTTTTCTTTCCGGCAAATTTTATTTTCCAATAACGATTGCTATTTTTAGTGAGACTAAGACTATTAGTGAGACTAAGACTATAACGCAAACTAACTAAACAACTTTAAAGTGAATAGATCAGCCTGCCTTCGTACATTGTTCGGAATTATTTTATTCTCCATTGCATTTCATTGCCCTCCAGTTTTTGGACAAGTTCAATCAGCTTCATCCGAAAAATACATATCGTTAATCAAGTCAAATGTTTACAAGGATTACAAAAAGATGTTTCGCGAAGGGAGTGGAGCATTAAAATACCCGTTTTTAACTCCCGGAAGTAAGCAGTATGCGAATGTATTGTGGGACTGGGATTCCTGGCTGAGCAATGTTGCTTTGCGCCAGATCTTAACAGATGTCGGATCATCGGACGACTCAAAGGAAGCCTTGAAGTATGAACAGGGCTGTGTTCTTAATTTTTTAAGTTATGGAGATTGGGATGGATATATTCCGATTGTAATTTGGGAAGATTCGAACCCGAGAGATATTGATTCGGAACAGATTTACAAAATGAATATGCATAAACCAGTGCTAGCTCAGCACGCTGCATTTTTATGTAAGTTGCAAAATGGCAATGCTGAATGGTTGAAGGAGCATTTTTATTATTTGCAGGCTTTTGTAAATAACTACAAGGCTCATCATCGCGATGAAGCAACCGGATTGTTTTACTGGCAAACCGATGTAGCGATTGGTGTTGATAATGATCCGTGTACTTTTTTCCGTCCGAATGGGAGTTCTGCTTCGATTTATTTGAATTGTTTGATGTATCGCGAATTGTTGGCGATGGATTACATTGCAGGCTGTTTAGGTATTCCACAAGTTGGAGAAGAATTTGCTGAGGATGCCAAAAAACTTAAGCAGGCTGTTCAGGATCATATGTGGGATGAAAGGGATGGTTTTTATTATAGCGTGGATTTGAATCTTCGCCCAAAAACTGTAACGACAGATAAATCGTTAGGCAAGGAGTTTGTTATTCACGCTGGATATCCGCGTGATTACGACTGCTTGATTCAGCGGATAGAGGTGTGGTCGGGTTTTTTACCCATGTGGGCTGGTATTGCAACCGACGAGCAGGCCGAAAGAATGGTCAAGGAGCATTTCCTCGATCCAAAAACTTTTAATTCACCGTCGGGTGTTCGTACACTTTCCCGCATGGAAAAGATGTACAGTCTGCGAGCTAGTGCGAATCCTTCGAACTGGCGTGGCCCAATTTGGGGTATTTCAAACTATATGGTATTTAAAGGGTTGGAGCGATATGGCTACGACAAAGAAGCCAAAGAGCTGGCGCTGAAAACCATTAATTTATTTGGTCGCGATTTTGACGAAAATGGAGCGCTTCATGAGTACTATGAACCAGAAACTGGAGAGCCTCTTCTGAATAAAGGGTTTCAAAATTGGAATTACTTGGTGATTAATATGATTGCTTGGCTGGAAGGTCGGGATGCAGAGGCTGAATTTTAAATCCAGCCTCTTAATTTGTAATAGCTTAAGGCTGCCAGTTCTCGGGCAATCAGAATCTCATATTTCAGGTGGGTCCAAAACTGGTAGCGAAAGGATTTGCTTTTTCCAATGTTTGGTATTGGTAGCTGATTTCCACCTAGCTTGTCATCGTCAAAACTAAGATCAGCTTCCAACGTGTTCTCGAATGCAGGCAAGGCATTTACTTTCGTAAAACCAGCTTTCTGAAAGCACAAGACAGAACGTCTCGTGTGTTCGGGTGAGGTAACGATTAAAAGCGACTTTTGCGTCAGTAATCGGCCATGGAAAAGTCTTAGATTCAATGCTTGCCAGCGTGTATTTGTTCCATGTTGCTCAAATAAGATCCGATCTTTTGAAATACCTCTTTTGATTAAATCTGTGGCTACTCTCTTGGGGGTTGAGAGCGAATCATTCAGGTTCCCGGGGATTGAAATAATGACTTTGCTTGTCGGAAATTGATGGGCGGCATCGACCACAAACCAAGCTCGCATCAGGTTCGATTGACTTGGCATGCCTCCTCCTCCCAGCATAATAATGTACTCAGGCTTTTCATTCACTTCAGCTAAACTTGTCCCCAACCAGTGGTAGGCGTAATAAGGCGAAGTAGTAAAACTAAGTCCCAGCAAAATCAGGAAAAGGATGCCGGCAGCAAACACGAATCTTTTTAAAAACTTGAGGATTTTAGAGCCCACTTCAAACTTGAATTTGTTAAGAGACAGCAAAGTACGAAAAAGACAAGTTTCAATCAAAAACGGGCGAACTATTTTATCCTGACAAGCGCTATTTTTCTGTTATCTTTGTTTCATATCAGAAAAAAGAGAATGCTTTGGATTTAAAAATAAAAGAAGAAATTATCCGACTATATGAAAGTCACTTTCAGGAAGAAATGACTGCTTTTGAAGTCTTGCCTCAATCCGGCTCATATCGTGAGTATTGCCGAATTAAAAGTGCGAATCATCAGGCGATTGGTTCGTGGAATCAGGATGTGAGAGAGAATATCGCTTTTCTGGAATTCTCCGATCATTTTTTCACTCAAGGAGTTGCAGTTCCTGAGATTTATACTGTCAACAAGGAGAAAACGTGCTATATACAAGAAGACCTGGGAAATCTCACCTTGTTTGATTATTTGAGCCGGACACGAGAGTTGGAAGGCTTCTCGGAGAAAATAATCCAAGTGTATCAGAAAGTGCTCATTGAGCTCCCAAAGCTGCAAATTAAAGCCGGTAAGGGAATCAATTACGATTTCTGCTATCCGCGGGCAGCGTTCGATAAACAGTCGATGATGTGGGACTTGAACTATTTCAAATACTATTTTCTGAAGTTGGCAAAAATACCTTTTGATGAGCAGGCGTTGGAAGACGATTTTCAAAAGTTCAGCGATTACCTGTTGGCGGCTGACAGCGACTTCTTTATGTTCCGTGATTTCCAGTCGCGCAACATTATGCTTCACGATAGCAAAGTAGCTTTTATCGACTACCAAGGGGGTAGGAAAGGAGCATTGCAATACGATTTAGCCTCCTTGCTCTACGATGCCAAAGCGGATATTCCACAGGCGGTTCGTAATGATTTGCTGGAGTTTTATCTGGACGAGTTGGAGAAGTACATTCTGATCGATCGGGATGAGTTTAAAGCTTATTTTACGGGCTATGTATTGATCCGGATTATGCAAGCAATGGGTGCTTACGGCTTTCGTGGTTTTTATGAAAAGAAAGAACACTTTCTGAAAAGTATTCCGTTTGCCTTGGAAAACCTGAGCTATTTGCTGAATAACAACAATATTCCGATTGAATTGCCGGAGCTGGTTAAGGTTTTAGAAGCCCTAAATCAATCTGAATTTTTAAAGAAAATTGGAACTAAGAAAGGAAAGTTAACCGTTCGTGTTACCAGCTTTTCATACAAAAAAGGTTTGCCACAAGATCCTTCGGGAAATGGTGGTGGATTCATCTTTGATTGTCGGGCGATTCACAACCCGGGGCGCTACGAAGAGTATAAACAACTGAACGGTAAAGATCAGCCGGTGATTGACTTTTTAAAAGCCAATTCTGAAATTGATGAATTTCTCTCGCATGTATGTGCCCTGGTTGATCAATCCGTAAGTATGTATTTAGAGCGTGGATTTTCGCACCTAAGCGTAAGTTTTGGTTGCACCGGCGGGCAACATCGTTCGGTGTATTCAGCCGAGCAAGTGGCCAAATATTTAACAGAAAAATATCCAGTAAACGTGATTTTATCGCATATAGAGCAGGATTTTTAAAAAAGAAAAGGGATGTCATCTGAGAAATGACATCCTTTGGATCTATTGTAAATAAATTTTAGTTACAGCTTATTGTATTATTGACATCAACATCAATCGTTAATTCTGCGCCGGAAATTACTTCGAAGTTTTTATCAATAGTTACTTCCTTGCGGGTAATCATGTTGATCGAAGCTCCTGAAGCTACGGTGACGTTATCGACGACTCGGATTGCATAATTATCTTCGATATCCTGATTACCAGTTAGAGTCAAGTTTTGTAAATAGGTTGTAGCTGATTCCGCAGCTGCATTCACCGAAGCATATCCACTTAATAAAGTAAACGTTTTCTAAACTTGGAGTTACAGCTTTAGGAAAGGCCTTTTTAAATTTCTTGATTGAATACTTGCTGTAAAGCAGGTTTAAATCATTGTCCTTGGCTTTAACTTTAAGAATATCAGAATCTTTATCTTTTGTTATTTCTGGTACAATGTCAGGATCTTCAATTTGTATATAATATGCAACATCCTGAGCAAATAAATAGGTCGACTGGATTATAAAGAATATAATCGTTATAGTTTTGATGAATTTCATATTTATAATTTAATAAATTTACTACTTTCAGTAAGTTCTCCTACTGATATTTTAACGACATACACGCCATTAGAATCTAGTTTATTGGCGATTTCTAAGTGATCGTTAGTAATGTCGAAAAAGCTGCATATTGCCCCATTTAAATCGTATAGTGTGATATGCGCTTTTAACCTGGCGATTTCGGTCTGACCGTGCCACACTTTTCGGTTTAAACCGTGCCACTTTGGGAGATGCTGCAATTATACAAAAAATTTAATCTTCATTCTTCA